>DAOVKD010000045.1 GCA_030631975.1 Candidatus Woesearchaeota archaeon | reverse complement strand
GCAGGAGGTCATGCTTATGCTGCTGGCGCCTTAATACCGACAGATTTAGAAGAAGAATTTATTAACAAAGCAAAAGTTATTCTGGAAAAAAGAGCAATGGAAGAGGTTGTTTAGTTATTTCTTTTAAGTAGTCATAAAAAGAAAAATTTATAAATGTTAAGCTTATTTTAACTTTAAGTTGTTCAAATGGTAGAAAACCTATTATGTAATGTGATATCAGAAGAACTGGATAAGCACCCAGAACTTGAAATTGAGGAGGTGTATGATCTTGATACAGAAATTTCAAATCTCCAACTTTCTGAGATTATAGTACGTCCTACAGAAGAATTAAGTGTTAATGACCCCTTTTTAGATTATGTAAAACAAAAGTTACTTCCTAAAATAGGAAATCCCGCTATAGAATTGTTAGAACATAAAACAGGAGAAAATCTTAATTTAACGTATCTAACATTATGGTCTATTGTTTTAGGAAAATATCAAAAAACGTATGGTTCTATCGCAACCAGATCAGAAATTGGACCATTGGTAGAAGGCACGGTAGTAGGAGAAGCTCCAATTCTGGATAATTACCTAAGGGGTTTATTACAATATGTTGGTACTTCGTTATGAAGAATAATACCCAAAAGAATTCTGTTTAGAATTACAGCAAAGCGGCACAGAAGATTTTCTGAGTGATAAATTTCCATAAAATCACTTACTTTTTGTTTTGTGATGTTTATTTCTATTTAAATATTACTCCAATTAACGTTTAATTATGAATAATAAAATACTTTTAGTAATTTTAAAGAAAAAATAATTTTTTAGGCAAATTTTAAATATAATCACAATTTAATCAACTGTATGGAAATTAAAGTTGTACTTGAGGAGCAGGAAGAAGGCGGGTTTACAGTATATGTTCCTTCTTTGCCTGGTTGTATATCCCAGGGTGAGACTAAAGAAGAAACTCTAAAAAATATAAAGGAAGCTATAGAACTTTTTTAATTTGAAAAATTTAAAATAACCTCATAACTTAACCCTTATCCCGTCAATATGATCAGCAATTTCAGAACCTGTTTTTGTTAATGTAAGCAACTTCAAGCGTCCCTGCTTTTCAAAATTTATCAGGCCTGATTTTTCCATTTCCTGCAGAATTTTAACAACATGAGAATATGTGCAGTCAACAGATTTTGCCAAAGATGATGCATAAATTTCTGATTTTGCATTTTTTAACTCTATAAGCATCATAGCCGGCTTTTCTCTGAAAAAGACGTTAAAAATTTCTTTATTCTCCATTTGAGTGACCCCCAATTTTTATGTTACCGTTGTAAAATTTGTTTTTGGTAATATATTTTAGAGTATATAGTGTTGTTTATAAAGTTTTCGATTAATTATAGTTTTATCGACGAGAAACTCAAATTATTGCTTAACAGCTAATTTCACGTCTCCTTCATTAACAGTTTTTCTTCCTGAATGTTTTGCTATTTTAGCTGCTTGCGCAGCTATTTCTTCTGTAATCTCAGTTAGAATCTCTGTAAAAGTATCAACTGCGTCTGCTGAAACTCTTTTAGCCCCAGCCCTCATTAAAATTCTTCCAACAGGCGCTTTAGGAATTACTGTAATTTTTCTTCCCATGATTTTCCCCTATCTTTATTTGAGAATATAAAACCCCTTAGTCTTTGCTGATTAATATTTTTGCATAGCTTGTTTAAATAGTTTTCTATCCTGATGGCTGCGTTCAAAAATTCTTTTTAGGGTTGTGCCAGAGCAGTATTGCAAGCGGGCATGTGACTATATCACATGCAGGGCGAGACAAAATGCTGCATCTTGATTTTGTTAGTAGAAACACTTTGTGAAAATACACGGCATTTTAATTTCAGATAAAACATGATTTTTCCCACCCGCCTCCCCTAAAATTGGCACAACCTATTTTTTGGATGGAACCTATCCTGATTTTGAAACATATGATTTTTGTTTTAATCCTGCTCAAGAATTCTGCCAAGCTCTTCTATTTTCTCAGCATATGTTGTAAAATCTCCCTGGATTAAAGCTTCCTCTGCTTCTTCATACAACCTGGAAGCCTCTTCAAACTTTTCAGATAATGTTTCAGGCAACTTACCATCTTCTTTTTCCTTAACCTTTTCTACCTTTCCTTTGAAAATAACCTCAAGAGCTTCTTCTAGAGTTTCCTGCATTGCCACTTTGTCTTCATAAGCAACAATAACTCTTTTGAGCTGCGGCAAAGCTCCGCTGGCAGAGGCTTTGAGGTACACTGGCTCAATGTAAAGAAAGCTGTGTTCTATCGGTATTACTAGAAGGTTTCCCCTTACCACTTCAGAACCCTGCTGGTCCCATAACGTCAATAGCTGAGAAATTTCAGTATCCTGGTCTATTCTGGCCTCTATCTGCATTGGCCCGTAAGTAAGCTCTTGTTTGCTCAGCCTGAAAACTTCCAACTTACCGTACTCTTCAGGATCAGAATGAGCTACAAACCATGCAACCATATTCTCTTTTCCACGAGGAATTAATGGCGTGATTAAGAAGAATCCTTCCTTTTCCGCATCAGGAAGCTTAAGGACAATATAATACGGCCTGAGCTCAGTCTCAGTGCTGCTGTAAATTTCGTTTGGAGTTCTCCAGACATCTTCTCTATTATAGAAAACCTGGGGATCTTTCATGTGATATGTGCCGTAAATTCTCATTTGGACTCTCATCAAATCTTCTGGATACCTAATATGCTCTTTTAAGCCATTAGGCATATCTTCAAAATCCTTAAACAGTTCTGGGAAAATTTTTGCGTAATTTTGTATTAAAGGATCTTTTCCATCTATAACATAAAAATTTATATTTCCATTGTAAGCGTCTACAACAACTTTAACCGCATTTCTAATGTAGTTAACACCAACAATATTCTCGCTGTATGGGAATTTGTCTGATGTGGTATATGCATCTATTATCCAGAACAATTTGCCGTCATTAATAACAACATAAGGATCATTGTCATACTGGAGGAATGGGGCTAAAGCAGCCGCCCTTTCAACAATGTCTCTTTTGAGCAGCACTTTACTGTCTCTTGTAACAGCACTTGACACAAATAAGTTAACAGAACCAAGTTTAACCGAGAAAATAGCTTTTTTTAGTATATTTGAGAGCTGAACCCCATCACGGCCATTATACGATGTAAATACATTCTCACTGCCCAAAGGATAATCAAATTCATTTGCTTTTGTGTTGACAACAATAAAATCAGTTGACTGCTCGCCAAAATAGATTCTTGGCTGCGTAATCTTTAGTTCCTCGTACTCTGTTTTTGGAGGAATATCCTTAACAAATAGCTCTGGAAGTCCTTCATTGCTCACTTTATTAACAGGGCTGACAACTGCGCCATATCCATGCGTGTAAACTAACTTTTCATTGACCCATGTTTTTGCTTTACTGGCTAATTGGTTCTGGTCAAGTTCCCTTGGAGAAATCATCAGCTGCCTGAGTTTGCCATCAAGTTTATACCTATCAACATCTACATCAAGGAACTCATAATATGTCCTAAAAAGCTGTATCTGCTTGTTTGTTGTTAACAAAGGTCTCCAATCCCATAACCTCACATTATCCATAGTTGCCCTGTTCTTGTTGATATCATCAATAGTAAGGTCATAAGTCACTGGAAAATCCCTTGTATGAACATTAGTAAGACCATACGCAAACAATGTATGTTTAATATTTTGCTTTATGTAAGGCTCTTCAAGATTAAACTCATTTGGCTGGACATACAGGCTTTGCACTATGCCTGCCACAATATTTCCCCCGAAAGACACAACCAAAATCAATGCAACGCTTCCAATAATCAATTTAGTGTTCTGATTATAAATATAAGCAAATGCTATAAATGAGGTTATTAATGCAAGAACCGCTAAAATTGTATATAATGGAAGAGTAATTATAACATCGGTATAGCCTGCTCCGAATACCGCTCCTCCTGGAGAAAGCAGAATAGAGTACCTCTTAAGATAAAAAAATATTGCAAAGGTTATCAAAAGCAAACCAGCTAAAAAAGCCAGATGAGCCCTTCCTTTTTTTGAAACCTCTATCTTAATTTGCTGAAATGGCTGCTCAAAACCAAAAGGCATTCCTCCTTTAGGGATTCCTTCCTTAATATCAGCCTTAGGAGCTTTTTTTGTTTTAATTGTGAGCAAATAAGCAACTGCTGTCATTGCAATGATTGCTATCAGCAGGAAAAGCAGCATATTTAATGCAAATCTATAAAAAGGCAGGACAAAGGTATAGAAACCAATATCATTCTTGAAAATAGGGTCGACAAACCCAAAATTAACATAGTTAAGGAATCTTAACACAACAAACCATGATGCGCTTGATATAAAGCCTGCAAGCAAAGAAACAATAAACATAATAACAAAATATATTTTTTGATGAACTATATTTGCTCTTCTTTTCAATATCACAAAATTCAGCAATAAAAATATGAAAAATACAAGAAAAACTGCAACTCCTAATGCTATCTTTGAAAAAAGAACAGTCTTGAAAACAGAAAGATAATCTAATGAATCAAACCAGAGCCATTCAGCATATATTCCAGAAAGTATTAACAGAACTGCAAGAATTAATATTAAAGCTCCAAATATATTGTTTTTAATCAAGCTGCCGGCCATATTTAAAGGATAACAAGAACAGTATTTAAATGTTGGGGATAAAGTTTTTAAACTCTGGCTTACAGGAGTATAATTTATAAGAATTATTGGAGATTTTTAAGATGAGATATACAGAAGATGAAAAGAAACTTTTTGAAAATATAAAAACAGAATTGAATTTTTTTCTCAGGGCGTATGCTATTGTGGACAGTTTAGAAAGAGCATGCAACTCCAAAAATAAAACAAAAGCAGGAAAGTTACTTAAAAGATTAAAAAGAGTGGAATTTAGAGAGCAATGGAGGGCTAGCGCTCATAAAATAAGTAAAGAAATTAACAAAATTTTACCACAGTTCGATAAGATGGACCAATATGAACTTAAAGACTTAGAAAGAAGTTTAAAGATATATGAAGGAAAACTGTTATTAGCTACGCACTCATTAGGGAAGCAACTAGAAGCAAGAAACTTACCTTTAGATGAGTATTGGACATATATCGCTAAAGAACTAAAGGAATTGAAAACAGATTTACGTGCGGTAGCACTTACTAATAAAAATGTAACTAAACGTATGGCAGCAAAATATAGTACTTCTAACTATGAAGAAGATATGCTCAAAGACGAGATACCTAAAATTATATGGTGGGCAAATAATGCAGAAAAAGTATTTAAGGATGGTTATGAACATATGGGACTTCGGTATAAGCGGCTTAATATTGAGTTTGATAGAACGGAATTAGTAGATGCATTACATGAATTAAGGGAGATGAACAGATTGTGGGGGTTAAGCGACGAGTGGATTGCAATATACAATCATGAAGTAAAAAAGGCATTGGCTTATCTTTCAAAAGATTTAAATTCTGAAAGACGTTTAAAAGAATTAATTCCAAAGGCTGACATTCTTGAAATAGGTATTTTGGATAAAAAAATAAACTATTTTGAAAAACTTATTAGAAGATCTATTGCTAGACCAATTCGATCTAACTCTATCAAAACAATGGAGTTCTATGAAAAGTTTATGTTAAGTTTTCTTCATGCATCAGAATTAGCAAAAGAGATAGGCGTTATTTTTAATAAAATAAAACAAGAAAGGAGCAGGTAAAAAGCAGCATTTTTCTTAATTGATTTATCATCTATTTTAAATTACTTCTAACTCTTCCAGCTTTGGATAAAGATTGTTATTGATACACCTTATCAAAATACTCCTTAACCCTGTCAACAATTGACTTTAAGTAGAACTTCTCAATCTTTTCTTCAAAAATTACAGTTAAGTCTTCAAATTCAGCAATTCTATATTGATTTTTTATTTTTTCTGCCAAAAACAAATCCCTAAGTCTTTTTAACTGTCTTCTGATGTTTGAAGATGCAATTCCACGCAAAGCAAGTTTTTGTTTTTTTCTTGCGTTTATGACCTCTTTTCCTATTTCATCGCTTGACATGACTTTTTTTTGCCTTTTAGCTTTTAATAAAACGTGAAGAATATCGACAATTACATCTCTTGAATCACCTGGCTGCAGAAGTCCAATGGATAAGCACAGCTTTCTTACGAGCTCCCTATCTGGAAGCTTTGATGGTTTTTCATATTTCCTTAAGGTTATTTCCG
>DAOVKD010000172.1 GCA_030631975.1 Candidatus Woesearchaeota archaeon | reverse complement strand
GAAAGCTAATTTAACACCAGACCAGATTATACAGAAGATAGTTTCTCTTTCTAACTTGGTTATTGCTCCAAAAGTAACTATAAAAGTTTGCAGAGACGAAAAAGACAATAAATTTCTTGAATGTGCAGAAAGTGGAAAAGTTGATTATATTGTTAGCGGAGATGAAGATTTGCTTTCTTTGAAAGAATATAAGGGAATTCTTATTGTAAGAACTTTGAAAATATTACAGTTATTGGGCTAATAGTAACTAAACTAAAGAGCATCAAACGAAACATAACAAATTTAAAAAAGGGTAATGGATGGAAGTGTATTATTACTTTATAGTAATTAAAAATAGAAAAGTATATAAATTTGTAAACTTCTTTTTTGATTTATGACAAAAAACTTAACTGAAAATACGACTTTGGATGAGTTAGCAACAAAAGAGGTATTGGCATTATTAAATCAGCAACAAGATATTGTTAGTAAAACAGAACTATTAGCTACATTATACTGTAGAAAGTCTGAAATCACATCATTTTTAGGGGATACATATAGCTATTCACCAGAAAATTTTGTAAATATTTTTATGGATAAGTTCAAACCATTTCTAAGAGAGTTGCCTTATGAATATAGTATTGATTTATCATTTACATTAAATAAAATTCCTGATACGGACATCCCAACATTAAGAGTTATAACATATATAATAAGCAGAGAAGCGGAGCAATATTCACAAGGAGAATGGCTTAATTCAAGGGATGATCCAAAATTAAAGCAAAATTATAATGAATTTTTAAAAGAAATGAGGGAAAACTATAGTGTAATTGGAGAGAGACTTGGTTATGCAGGTCTATTTGATTTTAACTTATCGAGAGAGAAAGTTGGTGAATGCATATTTGATTTTTTCTTGCTTAATGTTATTGAGCTGCAAACACGAAATGATTATCCGTATAGATCTGATGAAGAGGTAAAAAAAATAATTCCTACAGCTTTAAAATGGGGGGACGGTTACAGGGTCAGAAAGAGAGGTCAGACCCTTTCCATGTCTGATGTGATACTTAATGCAATTGAAATGTTAAGCTCCAATATAGCAAATGATGCAAATAGTTTAGCAATTGGAATGACTACATCTCCTACAGGAAGCGGGGATAAACTAATGAAGAGACATGACTACGGTAATGAAGAGAATATTTCTTCTTCTTTAAGTGATGTAAAAATTAGAAGTGCTTTAGAAAAATCTCAAATATATCAGGAAAGCAGATTTCATGGAAGAACATACAAATTAATACATTTGCCAAGTTAATTCTATACTACTTCAAAACAACACACCTCAAAAAAAAAAGTTTGGAAGAAAAAGTCAATTAATTTGTGATAATATACTTCAAAATCTCCCTTAAATCCTTTTTCTCAATAACAACATCAGCAGCCTGCTTTAATTTATCATGCCCGCAGTTAAATGCTATGCCCAGGCCAGCTTCCTGTATTATCTTCATGTCGTTTAAATAATCTCCAATAAAAACGCATTCTTTCAGGCTGATTTTTTCCCTCTCAGCAATCTGCTTTAATGCTTCTGCCTTCTTCTCCATGTCAAATTCTGTTGCCTCTATTTTTGTAATATTGCCTCTTTTATCAAAGTAAATCCTGCTCAAGAAAATATCGTTGAAGAAATCATTATAATCAGGTATAAACTTTTCCAGCACAACATTCAAAGAACCGGAGATTATGGCAAGCTTTAAGCCGTTTTTCTTAAGTTCCTGCAAAGTTTCCAAAGCTCCGTTCATTAAGCTTAAATGCTCTATTGCCTTAAAAAAATCCTCCTTCTTTGCATTTTTTTCTTTCCACATGCCTATGTCATGCTCTGCCCACTCCAGATAGCTCATCTCGCCGTTCAAGAAAGAATTTTTAGCGCCTTCTCTTTTATTCTTATCAGTCTGGAAATAATCGTGGAATACCTGCCATGAGAATTTTACATTATCTATTAAAGTCCCGTCAACATCAAAGCAAACTAACTTGTATTTTGCCATTGCGCATCTAAAGATTATTATTCCTACTCCCTGAATTCCACATCATCCACTATTCCATCAGAATCAAGATCAACACCTTCCACAACATTGGCTTTTATGCTCCTGTTGCGCATATTGCCGTTTGTAATTTTTTTGAAGTGCTTTAAGAATGCAATTATTGCCGCCCTGGTTCCTGAAAACCTTTTTCCTGCTACAACTAATATGCTTTTCTCCCTGTTTAGGGGATTTTTTATCTTGACTATAAGCCCGCATTCATCGTGAGGGTAAACTTCATTGCTGATTGTGGATTTTATGCTGCCATTCTCAAACCTTATAGGCAGCTTATCATTGAATCTTTCTACGGTTTTGTTTGTTATTGGTCCGCCTAGTAGAATAAGATTATTGTCTAAATCACTTTCCCTCACATCAGTATCGAGCTTTACATTAGCCGTAGGCACGTAATTTAGGAATGTTCCTATGAATAAAGCTAAATCAATTCCATAATATCCATCCCTTGACCTTGCTTTGTCAGGACCATGAGGATCCGGGCTTCCTACAATGATTAATGCATCTAACTTGCCGTTTGTTACAAAAGGCTCTAAATAAGCTGATTCATTCCTGAACTGAGAAATTTTTTGTGTTTGCTGCAGTTCTTTAAATTTAACAATAAAAGCAGGCTCTGTCAGG
>DAOVKD010000147.1 GCA_030631975.1 Candidatus Woesearchaeota archaeon | reverse complement strand
ATAAGAAAAAATAGGCGGTAAATTTAAGACAAAAACAGTAAGGTACTTGGAAAAAGCAAAAAAAATACTTAAGACCTATAAGGAATTAGACGAGATAAAGAAAAAATTAGTTCACTTAAAACGCGACAACAGAAAGATTTAAAAGGCAGCGCAAGTTTCAAAAGTCTGCCTTACTCTAAAATGAAGTATACAAAATACGAGCAGTCCAGAATAATAGGTTCAAGAGCGCTGCAGATAGCACAAGGAGCTCCATTCATGATAAAGCTTCCTGAAGAAGAGCTGGAAAAGATAGGTTATAATCCGGTAGAGATAGCAAAAATGGAATTTGAAAAAGGGCTTGTTCCTATAACAGTGAAGAGAGAAGAGCATGGAAAAGAAGCAAAGAAGTGATTACTGTGGGCAGGATAAAAACAATTCTAGTTAAGCGTGTTACAAAGCAATTGGTAGCAGAGCATCCTGAAGAATTAAGCGAGGACTATAAAAAGAACAAGGAAGTTCTGAAAAAATATCTCAATATAAAGTCGCCCAAAATAAGGAATGTTATTGCTGGCTACGCTTCAAGGCTGGTGAAGCAGTCCAAAAGCGAAAAGGAAAAAAGAAAAATAAACGTGGAAGATATCTCTAAGTTTTACTGAACCTCTCTCTTAGCTTTTTTTCAACTATTTCAGGGACCAGGCCGTTTAATTTGCTTCCAAACATGGCCATCTCCTTGATAATGCTTGAGTTTAAATAAACATAATGCTCTTTTGTCATGATAAAAATTGTCTCTATTTCACTGTTTATAACACGATTCATTAATGCTCTCTGGAACTCAAATTCAAAGTCAGAAACAGCCCTTAGACCGCGGATTATTATTTTGGAGTTCTTGCCCCTTACATAGTCAAGCAGCAATCCGGAAAATGAGCCAATCTCAATGTTTTTTAGATTTTTAGTGCATTCTTTAAGCAGCTCTACCCTCTCTTCTATTGTGAAAGTAGGCTTTTTTCCAGGATTATCTCCAACTGTAACTATTACTTTGCCAAATATGTTTAATGCCCTTTCAATCACATCTATATGTCCGTTAGTTACAGGGTCAAAGCTTCCAGGATAAACTGCTGTTTCCATAGTGATAAGGTATTGGTTAAGGGTTTTTAAGGTTTTTGCAGAATATTAGACAAAATCTTGACCTGCATCCTTGTTTTTTTTAGTGAGTTGCGGTTATCCACAACAAAATCAGCTTTTTTTATTTTTTCTTTCAAAGGCAGCTGCGATTTTACTATATTCTCAATTTCTTTTTTCGTGTATTTTTTCTTCTTTAGGATTCTTGTTATCTGCTCCTTTTTGCTGCATTTAACTGCTATTATTTTATCAACAAGATTTTTTGCGTTAGATTCAATAAGCAGCGGCGCATCAATAATTATTTTTTTATTGGAGCTTTTAATTATTGAATTGATTTGTTTTTTTATTTCATTGATTATTAATGGATGCGTTATTTTATTGAGTTTTTTTAGTTTATTTGGATTATTGAATACTATTTTTCTTAATTTGATTCTATTTGTTGTTCCAAACTCTTTTTTTATTTGTTTTTTCAATGAATCATTTTTATTGTAAATATTATGGTATAATCTATCTGCATTAATAACCCTAAAGCCATACTTCCTGAACATATTAGCCACAGTTGTTTTTCCGCTTCCAAAACTTCCTGTAATGCCGATTATCATTTGTTTCAAACCTGTTTGGAACATTGAAAATCCCAACCAAATTCAATAGGATTTGGGATTTTCATTTTTTTCTGCATAATGTAAAAATTCCCATTGGTATTGCTCCAAAAGCATTAAAAATTAAATCAATAATTGTGTTATGCCATGCGTTAATATCCCCAACCCCAAAATAAAATAAGCCTTCACCCCTCCCTAAAATTATAAAGCCAATCCACTCTATAATTTCAACAATTGCCCCCACACCTAAAGCAAAAATAACAAGCATTGTAAAACGTTTTGCTTTGCTCAATTTTTCATTAAAAAATCTGTCTGCAATTATCGCTATTGTAAAGCCTCCGAAAAAATGCATGTAATTTTCAAAAGTTATCCCAAATATACTTTCGCCATAGAAGGAAAGGTCATGTAAAACCATAACGAGAATTAAACAAAAATAGCTTATAGAATCCTGATGGAGTTTATTATAAAATTTGTAAAAAATCCCCAATATGATAAGTGAGCCTAAAACATCTAAAATCCATTTTGATCTTAAAAAGGCATATTTTATTGAAAGAATTATAAAAATAGTTAAAGCGACTATCGTCAAAATATTTTTCATCCTTAAATCGGATTTGCCCATTCTTAATAATTTTTTATGCTTCTTTTTTTTAATCTTGCGAAAACCTATTAGAAATCATTTATAAACTTTGAGGTTTTAACTGCCAATTTTCTTATTAATCTTTCTTTTTTTACTACTTTTAAGTCATTTATTAATTTTAGCCAAAACATATTTATGCATCCTTCTCAAAAACTCTACTCTCTCCTCAATTTTAAGTATATCTGTTATGCCCTGCGCAATTAAATTAAAGGCAAAGGGGCTTGGAATTGTTGTAGAAATTTCCTTTATCTTAATATTTCCCTTTTCAATCCCTTCTATAACTTTTTTTGCATTTTCTATGTCCATCAAGTCCTCCAAAACCTCTCTTCTTGCTTCTTTAAGTATGGAGAAGTCAGGGCTTATTCTTTTTACGGCGTTTATTAAGATTTGCGATGAAACCTGCTGCCTGCCAACCCGTTTTGTATGGCCTTTATACGTCCTCAAAATCATTAATGCGCGCATTGCGCAATGCCTGAACCTTCTCTTTAATACTTCTGTGCGATCAATTGCCATATTAAGAATTTTTTTGAAATCTTTTGACTTAATGAGCCTGAACGCATGCATTACATTAACCGGTTTCTCAGAAGCAATATAAAAGCCATTGTCGTTAATGCCAATTTCAACATCTCTATGCTGCGTTCTGGAGATTGCAAAAGCTGCTGCCCTGCTTAAGCAGTCATTAACCCTCCTCCCATATAAAGAATGGAATATT
>DAOVKD010000122.1 GCA_030631975.1 Candidatus Woesearchaeota archaeon | reverse complement strand
CTATCGAAGTAGCACTTCTACCAGATCTAAATTGCCTAATAATCCATTTTCTTTTCTTCTCGGTTAATGTTTCCATAATATCACCGAGAAATAAAAATTCACTTGAATATTAGAAGTGTAACCTAATTATGAAATTGAACAGTTTTCAAATCTTTTCTTACTTCTACTTATTTTCCATATAGAAAACTATAAATACTATTTGTTTTATTTAATACTGCATGGCAAAAGGTCGTCCAGTTAAATCTGAAATAAGGCAGAATATAGTTGAAATTCTTTATTTTATGAAAGAAGGTTATGGCTATGAAATTTACAAAACTTATGTTGCAATATTTCCAAAAGTTACGATGAGGAGCATTTACTACCACCTTAAGAAAGGTGCTGATTTAAACGAATTTAAGGTCAGCAAGATAGAAAAGGAAAAAGGAGATTATTCATGGGGCGGGGAAGCAGAAAAAATTTATTATAGCTTAGGCGAAGCAGCGAAACCAGCAGGAAATGAAAAAGCCAGAGAGTATTTTGAGAAAAAGAAATAATTCCACCTAAAATTTTCCCATACCTTTTCCAGTATTCCCAAAACCTGCATCACCCCGCGTGTTATCAATTCCAGCAT
Organism: Candidatus Woesearchaeota archaeon; assembly: GCA_030631975.1. GTDB lineage: Archaea > Nanobdellota > Nanobdellia > Woesearchaeales > GW2011-AR4 > JACPJP01. Next base: position 2,928 of record DAOVKD010000122.1, on the reverse strand, counting down.
CTCCAAATCCTGTATCCCCCATTCCGGCATCTTCACCAACATCCTTAGAAGAAGATGGAACTAGTTTCCTTAAAATTATCTCCAATACCATAATTATCATGTAAAATATAATCAGGTCAATAATCACCCAAAAACTTATACTGATAAGGCCATGTATCCATAAGATTGCTATTCCGGAAAGATAATAAACAGTTGTTGGTGATGCAAACAAGAAGAATATTTTTTCTTTCAGTTTATGGGTAAATGAAATAGAGATTATAAACGCGGAGTAGACTGCAATAAAAATCACAACTATAAGCTTGTCTATGCTAAACAAGTCCATACCTTTTGTAAATAAAGCTTTAAGGCTTATTACAACAATCCAGAATAAGTTTAATCCATTTCCCAGCGCAGTATTCCACCCAAGCTTTTCCCTTTTATATATTCCAAAATAAACTTCAAGAACGAACCAGAACAAAATTATCGGAGCCAGAATCCACTAAATACTAAGATCTCTAAATGGAGCTGAAAATATTTCCTTAAATCCACCCAAAATATTTACCCATGTATCTGCCATGTTATTTTTTATTAACTCAGTTTTTATAAATATTATTGTTTTTTAAATTATTATTGGAATTTTTGTTATGTTATTTATCACTGTTATTGCTTTAATTGTAAATTGATTTTTATTTGTTATTAATGGTATTTTTACTCTTTTAGTTTCGTCAAGAACCACTGACTAAAGTCTATGGCATGTTTGAATTTAGGCTCATATTAAGTGGTTCTTGACACCAGAAAATCCAATCTTATTAATAATTGACTCATAAAGAACTGCTTTTTATCAACCTTTGTCAAAGATGGATTTTCGCTGCCTAAAAATTGGAATTTTTGGGCGCAAAAAACCTTGATTTTTTGGCTTTGTTAAGATTACTTCAATCATTTAAGCTGTGAGAAATAATATTGGTTTGAAAATTTATTTAATAAAAGCAAACCCTATGTTGGCTATGACAATAATCAGGAAAATCATGCTTATATAATGCCAGATCTTATCTGCTTTTTTCTTGTTAAAGGCATTATGCAATGCAAGCTGCAGCATTCTTCCGCCATCTAATGGCCCTATAGGGACAAGGTTAAACAAGCCAATGCCTAAGTTGAGCAGCCATAACCAGTAAAATAAGCCGACAATCCAGGTTATTACGGCAGGAATAAAATTCCCATACCTTTCCTTAAAAGAATTCTTAACTTGAGAATCCTGCTGGACATAGACTCCAAGATAGCTTGAGTCCTCTTTTTCAGGGTTCTTTGCTAGAATTATACTGTAATCGCCCTTATCAGTTTTTAGCCTTATTCTTGTCCCGGGGGATTTATCCAGCAAAATGCCTGAGAATTCATCCAAGGTAGATACTTTCATTCCATCTATAGCTTTAACAATTTCACCTGCTTCAATTCCGGCCTTTTTTGCAGGGTAATCACCTTCAATAAATCCAGTTATTTCAACTCCATTGTACTCTACCATTGAATTTACAATTGGAGAAAGAACAAAAAAGATCATGCCAAGCACTACAAAGGACAGGATTATATTTGCAAATGGGCCTGCTGCAAAAACACTAAGCTGCTGCTTATGCGGCCTTTTTCTCAACACTTTCTCGTCAGGCTCAACAAATGCTGCAGGAATAATTGGCACTAAAATTCCTAAAAATGCAAAGCCACTAGACTTAACTTTCATATTATGAACTCTTGCAATAATACCATGCGCAAATTCATGCACCAGAGCAAGGACAAATATTGAGAGGATCCAATAAAAAAACGGAACAAATACAACGCCTTTAGCCTTAAATGGAAGAACAAGCCCTACACCAGGAGCTGCTTCCGGAGTTATAAATAGGTTGTAGAGGTTCTGTATAAGGGTAAATGATAAAAATATCATTCCAAGAAATCCGATAATAACGCCAAAATAACCAAGGAACTTTAATGCTTTATTGAACTTTTTAGCAAACTTATCCATAAAATTCAACCCAAACTTAGTTTTGTACATGCAGAAATAGAGTAATGGAAAGAATCCATGAGTTTGCAGTTCTTTCCTATGCAAATATACATAAACTGAGAGAAGAAATAAAAAAACAAGAGCCGATATAGTTTGAAAATCAAGAGGCATTTTATTTTTTCCTGACTGCCCTGAACTTCTTGCTCTGGCATCTCCTGCACTTAACCTTACCATGGGTTATCTTAACGCTCTGGGCCCTTATTTTAGTGCTGCATTTCTTGCAGACAAACACATTCAAAAACTTTCTTGCATGACTTTCTGGAAACTTTACCATTTTTGTATCAAATTATTTTTTATATCTTATATATTAAATTTTATTATTCGATCAATCATTGTTTAATTGTTTTTAATTGAAATTAATGTTTATTGACTCTTTACCTGTTTCATTACCTTATCATCTAATACTACCCAATACGCAACATTTAAACCTTCGGCAACTTGTCCTTTAAGCTCTTCTGGAATCTTTAAATCAAATGTTTCGTATGTCTCAGAGTCCATTACATTCGCTGCATCTTCCTGAACAGACAACACTTGCGCTGATTTTTTTTCAATAATAGGCACTGTAATATTATCATGTCCGGGCATTACCACAATTCTCTTTTTTTCATCTACAATTCCGACAGCAGTTAATCTTACTTTTGCATGACCATGCTTTCCCGGCCTTGAAACCTGCATATCAGCAACTCTGCATGCAGCGCCTTCTAAAATAACATAGCTTCCTTTTTGCAGGCTGCCAACGCTTTGTATCTTTGTTGCCATAAACTCACCAATTTCCAATAAGTTAACAGAAGATGAAGATTAATATTTATAAATGTTTATATTAACTTTTTGCTGCCAGCTTTATATCACTTGCCTTAACAGTCACTCTACCTGCATGCTTTGCAAGATTAACCGCTTTTACAGCT
>DAOVKD010000113.1 GCA_030631975.1 Candidatus Woesearchaeota archaeon | reverse complement strand
CGTGTGCGAGGCGTAGTTAACCAAGGATTAGTGCTTGAGAAAAAACTTGACCACGCCTTAGCAAAGATGGAAGAAAAAGGCATAGAAGTAGGTGTTGGCACTGAAGTAGAAGAATTCAGTTCATTAATAGCAGATGCAAAAGAAAAGTTCAAGCAAGCACAGGAAAAGCTTGAACAAGCAAGGGAAGCAGAAGATAAAGAAACAACCAAAGCATTAGTTAAAGAGGCAAAATCTTTGATTGACGAAGCAAGAGAGTCATTAAGAGCAGCACATGATAAGCTTAAGGAAATACTAGCAAAAATCAGGGAAGTAGGTCAAGAGCTTGAAATAGACGAAACAGCAGAAGTTGAAGTAGAGGAAGAGGAAGACGAAGAAGAATCTGAAGAAGAGGATGAAGAATAAAGAAGCATAAAGCCTCTTTTTTATTTTTATTTTTAAGAAAAGTTTAAATATAAACATAAAAGGGATTATAAAAGAGAGGTGTACTGTTTATGACTAAAAAAATCATAGCCACTTTATTAGTAATTTCAGCATTATTCCTATTTCTTGGATGCGCAAAGCAACCAGCAGAAGAACCAATACCAGCAGAAGTTCCAGAAGCAGTAGAATCAATTGAAGAAGTAGGAACAGGCATCTCTGATATAACAAGTGTTGATGAAGAGCTTGATGCAAGAGAACTTGATGACCTGGATACAATCTTAGAAAGCATAGAAAACATTTAACTTTAACAATTTTTAAATAATAAGCCTAATTCTTCATTTTTTATTATGGAAATATATAAAGAACAAGTAAAATCAAACTTTAATGGAACAACAATTGATATAAAAACTATTGGAGATTTAGGAAAAGAGTTATTAAGAATTGGAAAAAGTTATGATTTATCTAGAAGATATTTAGGAAATTTAACCAAAAAAGGTATAATTAAGAAAATAAAGCATGGTTATTATGTCTTCACCCACAATACATATTGATGGAGGTCATGGAGAGGCTGGTGGCAGTATCTGTCGCGTAGCGCTAGCCCTATCCACACTAACCCAGCAACCTTTTGAAATAACAAACATAAGGAAGAACAGGCCCCAGTCAGGATTAAAGCACCAGCATCTATTCTGCATCAAAGCTTTAGAAAAACTTTGTAACGCTAAAACAGAAGGCGCTTCCTTAGGCTCAACAGCATTAAAATATTCTCCTGGAAAAATAGAAGGAAAAACAATAGACATAGATATACAAACAGCAGGTTCTATATCGTTATTCTTACAGGCAATCTTATTGCCATCCATGTTCGCAGACAAGCCAGCAAAATTAAACATAACTGGTGGTACAGATGGAAAATGGTCAGCTCCAATAGATTATTTCACCAATGTCTTCTTGCCCCAGCTGCAAAAATATTCAAATATAGGCTGCAAGTTAATAAAAAGAGGCTATTACCCAAAAGGTAATGGGAAAGTTCAACTAAAAATTAACCCAATATACAAAATTACTGATTTCACCAGTTTCAATGAATTTTCAAGCCATTTAAAACAAAATGCCCCAAAAATAAACCTGACAGAGCAAGGAAGCTTAATTCAAATAAAGGGTATTTCCCATGCTTCTTTGAGTTTGCAGGATGCAAATGTTGCTGAACGCCAGGCAAAAGCAGCTGAAATCAGTTTAAGCAATTATAAATGCCCTATAACCATCCAGATGCAATACAGTGAGACATTATCAACAGGCTCAGGAATAACACTGTGGGCAATATTCTCAAAACAAAAAGATGAAATTGACATTAAAAATCCCATAAGGCTTGGCGCGGATGCATTGGGCGAGAAAGGAAAAAAAGCGGAGATAGTTGGAAAAGAAGCAGCGCAAAAACTTGCAGCAGAAATAGAAAGCAAAGCCCCTGTTGATATGCATCTTGCAGACCAAATTATTCCAATAATGGCATTAATTTCTAACAGCAAAATCAGAACATCAAGAATCACAAACCATACAAAAACTAATGTTTACACAATAGAGAGCTTTCTTGGAGAGGTATTCTCAATTGATGAAAGTGAAAACATTATTTCTGCGATTAATTAAAATAAAAACAAATAATAACCTTTATAAACAAAACTCAAATACCAAAAGCCATGGAAAAAGAAAAATTAGTATGTTCATCATGCAAGAAGAATGTTGCAAATTCAAGAAGTACAGCTAGATTTAACTGTCCTAATTGCGGTAAGCAGGAAATTATCAGATGTATGCATTGCAGGAAAATAGCAGCTAAGTATACATGCAGTTCTTGCAGCTTCGAAGGTCCAAATTAAAATGGCCAGTGTAGTTGTAACATTAAAAATAATGCCGAAAAGCCCGGAAGTTGATCTTTCCTCAATTCAAAATAAAGCAGAAGAGGAAATAAAAAAATTTGCAGGAAATACAGAACTTAAAACAGAGCAGGAACCAATAGCTTTCGGACTAAAAGCGCTAAAAATAACATTTGTAATAGATGAAAGCAAAGGTTCAACTGATGCTTTGGAAGAAAGCATAAAACTAATATCCGGCGTTAATTCTGTTGAAGCAGTTGATGTAAGAAGGGCTATTGGCTAGCTAATTAGTTGTGTACTACCGACCTTATGTGTTGGGATGGGCAACATTACTTTAGTTGTGTACTAGTGGGGAGGTTTTAAGGTGTTGAGCGTCAGCGAAACACTTTCCACTTAAGTTCTGCATCTTTTGTATCGCCCCAAGTTCCGCCTAAAGCAACTATATTATTCTCTTTTGTTATGACGCACAAGCTCTGCCCGGAATTTAAAAATTCAAACTGGCCTTTTATGCCAGCACAATCCTCTTTTTCAACATTATCAATACTTTTATCGATAGTTTTTATATTTACAGGATTAAATCCTGTAAAAACAAGATGTTTAGCATACCTTTTTGAAAAAATATCCTGGTCAAAATTCCTTTTATCTGTAAATTTCCTTTCGCTAAAATCATAATAAAGCAAAAATTTCTTTCCAATATCCACACATTTTAAAGGTTCTGTTAAGGTTTCCTCATCTTTTTTTTCTTCAATAACACCTATAACTTCGGCATCACCTTCAATAATATCTGTAACTTGAGGCTTCTCTTCAGCTTCTGTTAGCACTAAACTGGCTTCCAGGAAAGCTTTCCTGCCCGCCTCTAAGCTTACCTCGCTTACAAAATCTTCATAACCATCCTTTTTTATAACAACATTATGGGTTCCTGCAGGAACATTGTATATAGTAAGCGGGCTTTTCCCATTGTAATCATCATCTAGGAATATTTCCGCATCGCTGGGAAATGTCTCTATTTCCAAAAACCCAGAACCTGCACTTTCTTCTAAGCCTAAATTTTCTTCTAAGACCTCAATCTCTTCTCCACCCCTCCTGCCAAACACAAGCATAAGAATAACTATAATAACTATTGCAAGGTATATCAGATTATTATTGAATTTAACCCCTTTCTTTTTCATCATCCCTCTTTTACCAGCAATAATAATCTATAATATGCAATATCTAATATAAAAACCTATTCTTTTAATAATGCCATTAATTTATTATCGGGAATATCAGATCTGATTCCAGTTCCTGAAAAATGCGTATTTGCAGCTTTGAAGCCTTTTTTCTTTATTTTTTTAATAATATCTTCTTTTTTCATAACTGTTCCTAATTTTCTTTTTTT
>DAOVKD010000170.1 GCA_030631975.1 Candidatus Woesearchaeota archaeon | reverse complement strand
AGAAAAAAAATTCCAGGTAATGTGACCATAGTTCTGGCAAGTAAAATGAGGACGCCTGAAGAAATTGAAGAGGTTATAGGAGCAGGCGCGACTGATATAGGAGAAAATTATGTTCAGGAAGCTGAAAAAATGCGCAATTCTTTAGGCAAAGCGGCAGAAAGAGTTAGATGGCACATGATAGGAAAATTGCAGAAAAACAAAATAAACAAGGCTCTTAAGATTTTTGATGTTATACAAACTGTTGATTCTTTGGAAAAAGCAGTAGCCATTGATAAAAGAGCAGAAGCAGCAGGAAAAAAAGTAATTCCTGCCTATATAGAAATAAATATTGGCAGTGAAATGACAAAAGCTGGTGTAAAGCCGGAATATAAAGTTATTGAAAATTTAGTTAAGGAAATGTCAAAACTTAAGTATTTAAGTTTGGAAGGCTTAATGACTATTGGTCCAAGATTTGGCAATCCTGAAGACAGCAGGCCATATTTTAAAAAAACAAAAGAGATATTTGAAAAAATTAATACTCTCAATTTATCAGGAATTAACATGAAAACATTGTCTATGGGAATGTCAAACTCATATAAAGTTGCAATTGAAGAAGGGTCTAATATGGTCAGGTTAGGAACAATTGTGTTTGGAGAGAGATGATGGATAACCCAATAAAAACAGACCACATAGCTTTGCAATATCATGATAAGAAAGAAGCAGAAACCTTTTTTTGCGGTGTATTAGGTTTGAATAAAGAAAGGGAGTTTACAATACCTGCTGATATGGCAGATTCAATATTTAGTATTAATAAGGATGTGGATGGTGTAATTTACTCAAATAAAAATGCCAGATTTGAAATATTTTTTACAGAAAAAAAACCCAAAATTGCATACGAGCACATCTGCCTTAATGTTAAGGATAAAGAAGAGATAATAAATTTGTGCAGGAAGTATGGTGTTGAGGTAAAAAATATAAAAAGAGGAGAGAAGAGATTGCTGTTTATTAGGGATTTTAATGGTTATCTTTACGAGATAAAGGGATAAACAGAAAGGCGCAATTATGAAAACATACCTAGAATGCATACCCTGTTTTTTGAACCAGGCTTTAAAGGCTATGAATTTATCAACACAAAATGCTGCTATCCAGGAAAGGGTATTAAAAGAAATAATGAAAAAATTAGCAGCCATAGATCTAAATAAAAAACCCCCTGAATTCGCTATGTTGGTGTATAATATAATATCAGAAATAACAGGAAATGATGATCCGTACAAAGAAATTAAAAAAAGAGACAATGAACATGCTATTAGTTTGTTGCCAGAAATTAAGGAGATTATAGAAAGCTCAGAAGACAAATTACTTACAACAATTAAAACAGCAATTGCAGGAAATATAATGGATTTTGCAATAAAGTCAGGCTATAACTTAAAGAAAACAATAGAAAAGGTTCTTAAATCCGATTTTGATATAAATGATTATTACAGGTTTAAGGAAGATATTAAAAAAGCCAGATCTATTGCATACTTAGCTGATAATGCCGGAGAAATAGTTTTTGATAAAGTTTTAATTGAAAAAATCAGGGAATTGAATAACTGTAAAATCTATTTTTTTGTCAAGAGCAGGCCAATAATCAATGATGCAACAAAAAGCGATGTAAAAATTGCTGGAATAGATAAATTAAATAATGTTGAGATAAGGGCAGTCAATATAGGATCTCCAAATATTAGGAAGATTAGAAAGACAAAAGAATCAGGGGAATTTACAAACTTTATTAAAAAAATGGATTTGGTTATTAGCAAAGGCCAGGGGAATTATGAATCCCTTAGTGAAATTAATGCTAACATTTATTTTTTATTAATTGCGAAATGCAATGTAATTGCTCGCGACTTGGGAGTTGAAAAAGGAAGTATTATAATCAAGTCTACACTCGCAGACAAAATTAATTGAGTGATAGTTGTTAGACGAAATGCGAGCAAGCCAATTGATTTATAAATAGAACTTTGTAAAATAAATTATGAGGAAAATTATTATGGATTCAAAAATTAAAATTTTATTTGGGGTTTTTGTTATTGGAGCTGTTCTGATTGGTGGATGGCTTACTTCACAACAAGTGTTTAAACAAGTTAAGGTAGAGTTTCCAATTGATAGCGAAGAAGAAGCAATTGCTTATGTAAAAACTATAGATGCTTCTTTGAAGAAATCTATTGAAGCATTTCCAAAACAAGTAGGTGTGTGGGCTGCTTTTGATAAAGAGAACAATGTTTGGGAGGTAGGGATATCTCCTGTAGGTATTACAGATAAACTTTATCTGATTAGATTTCATCCTGATGGGACAGTTATATTTAAAGGAGATGTTCCAACAGCATGATTGAATTTTTGGGTGACGGCTCGCTCGCACTCAAAATTGCGAAGCAATTTTGCCTTTCAGGTCGTCTAACAACGGCCCCGCATATGTTCGCCAGTAATACAAAAAACATTTTATGTTTTCCCAGGGGGATACAAAAAACAGTGAAATGCGAGTGAGCTCGTGAATTGCATGCGTTAGCATGCCGCTTGCCTAAAACTCTCGCACAATTCACTGTTTTTTCGTATTTGTATCCAGTGAGATAGGAAAAGAACAAAATTTATATGGTCAATTATTTGTGTTCCTTGCTATAATAAAAAACTGAGGTAGCTGTGAATATAAAAATTTTAGGAACAGAATCTTTAGGAGTTAGAGGCCTGT
>DAOVKD010000090.1 GCA_030631975.1 Candidatus Woesearchaeota archaeon | reverse complement strand
ATAATGCATTTTAATCCTAAAAGAATTTATTAAACCATGTTTATTTTTTGCTGCTATATCTGCTCCTAAATGATTTTTTATTAACAATGGCTAAAATCATCTTTACCTTTGAGACCAATTTATCTTTCCTAAAGACATTTCCGTTTACAAACGCTATATTCCTGAACATGAAAATCAATTTTGCTTCAAACCTTAGTGTCTGTCCGGGAAAAGTTGGCCTGAAAAATTTTGCGCTTCTTATCTTATACGCCAGGATATCCTTTTCTTCGTGATTGGGTATGTTATACCTTACAAGCATTGTTGCAGCTTGCCCAAGACCTTCTACAATTAACGCTCCAGGCATTATTGGAAAGCCTTTAAAATGACCTTTAAAGCAGCTCTCCTCTGCCCTCACTTCTTTTATTGTAACAATATTCTTTTTGTCAAGCTTTAAAACCCGGTCAATGAACAGGAAAGGCTCGTCATAAGGTATTATCTGCTTAATCCCATTTACGTCTATTTCCCCATTACTGTCCTTAAATTTGTCTATTAAATTCACGCCCAGACTAACGTTGGGGCGTTTAAAAATCTTTCGGAGAACTGAACTTTCGTGTTTTTAAACACCATTAAGCATTAGGTATTCCATAGAGTGCTTGGCGAACACTATGAAAATCAGACTACTGCCATACACAAATGACTGGAACTTCCAAGAATGGGTTTACAAGGATTATCTTTCCAATAGTCTATGACTGAGGCTGTCGGATTTTTGTTAAATTCAAAAATAGAGTTAATTTCAAGAAGGCTCAATTAAGAGCGGCTACATCTCACATAAGGGCTGTGCCCATTTTAGGGGAGGCGGGTGGGAAGAATCACTTAATGATGTCAATTAAAATGGTGCGTGTTGTTAAGGAAACATATCCCCAAACAAAATCACGGTAGCCCATTTTGACTTGCCCTGCATGCGACGTAGTTGCATGCTCGCTTGCAACACCGCTCTGGCACAGCCCTTTATGTTAAGAGTATACTTAGGAACTGCACTTAACAAGAGCAAAAATTTTTTAAACATGTTAAAACTAACTATAAATACGAAGTTAAATACCACATTAAAGAATTAAAATTGCAGAATAAAGTATTATTTGAAGATGGTTTAGCAAATCAAACAAGCGATAATTATGATGCGAGTTTTATTAATTGGTTCAGGCGCAAGAGAGCATGTAATAGCGGAGACCTTTAAGAAGAATAAAGATGTAGAGCTTTATTCTTTTATGAAATCAAAAAATCCGGGAATTGCTTCCTTGTCAAAAGATATTTTGATTGGGTCTTATTCTGATCTAGGGGGGATAACAAATTTTGCTAAGCAAAATAATATTGATTTTGCTTTTATCGGACCGGAAGATCCTTTAAACGAGGGTGTTGTTGATGAGCTGCAAGAAAATGGAATATCAGCAGTAGGGCCTACAAAATTAATGGCGAGATTAGAGACAAGCAAATCATTTACAAGAGAGTTAGTAGAGAAATATAAAATTGGTGGGAATCCTAAGTTCAAGGTTTTTACTAAAGAGTATATTGATGAAATAAAGGAGTTCCTTAATGAGATAGAGGGGATAGTCGTGAAGCCTGATGGACTGACTGGAGGAAAAGGGGTTAAAGTGCAAGGAGACCATTTTAATACAAAAGAGGAAGCTCTCACTTATTGCAGAGAGGTTTTGGAATCACATGCTTCGGTAATTGTTGAGGAGAAATTAGATGGAGAGGAATTTTCCCTGCAATGTTTAACTGATGGAAAAACAGTTATTGCACCTCCTCCTGCTCAAGACCATAAAAGGGCTTATGATGATGATAAAGGCCAGAATACCGGCGGCATGGGCTCTTATTCCTGCGCGAATCATTTGCTGCCTTTTCTTAAGAAAGAGCATATCGACAAAGCATTGGAAATAACAAAAAAAACTGCAGATGCCATTTACAAAGAAACAGGGCTTTATTATAATGGTGTTATGTATGGCGGCTTTATTCTGACAAAAGATGGTGTTAAGCTTCTGGAGTATAATGCGAGATTCGGAGATCCTGAGGCTATGAATGTTCTGCCTTTGTTGAAAACTGACTTTGCCAGTATATGCCAGGCAATAATTGTGCAGGAGCTGAATAGGATTAAGGTTGTGTTTGAGAAAAAGGCAACGGTGTGCAAGTATGTTGTGCCGGAAGGTTATCCAGACGCTCCAATAAAAAATGAAAAGGTTCTTGTAGAAGGTAATGGGAAGGCAAAGGTGTATTATGCCTCTGTTGATGAGAAAGAAGATGGGCTGTATATGACTGGTTCAAGAGCAATTGCATTTTTAGGTGTGGGAGATAATTTAGAGGAAGCTGAAAAAATTGCAGAGGAAGCTGCCTGCAGTGTTAAAGGCAGGATTTTTCACAGGAAAGATATTGGGACTAAGGCTTTGATTGAGAAAAGGGTTAAGCATGTGGGGAGTTTTTAGGATGAAACAGGCATTAAAACAAGAAATATTTCAGAAGAGAAAAGCTTTTAGCAAAGAAGATATCAAGAAAAAAAGCGCAAAAATAAAAGATAACCTGTATCCCCTACAGGAATTCAAAAAAGCCAAAAATATTATGTTTTATGTTTCTTTTGGTAACGAAGCAGGCACTAGGGAGGCAATTAAAGACTTGCTAGCTAAAAAAGAAAAAACTGTTGTAGTCCCTTATGTGCTGGAGAATTATCCAATATTACAGCTTTCAGAGCTTAAAAATTTTGATTGGCTGGAGCCAAAAACTTTTGGGATTTTGGAGCCAAAGGAATTGTACATTAGAGAATTTAATTATAAAAAACTTGATTTGGCAATTATTCCAGGAATTGTTTTTGACAAAAAAGGCTATAGAATAGGCTATGGTCATGGGTATTATGACAGGTTCCTCAAGATATTGAATAAGGATGTGAAAAAAATCGGCCTTGCCTTTGAATTACAGATTGCAGACAAAATTCCTGAAGAAGAGCATGATGTCCCTGTTGATATTGTGGTGACTGAGGAAAGGGTTTTAAAATGCAGTAATGCAAAATCGTAAAAGATAATGGAATCATTTATTAATGAGTTTTAATTTGGTGGTAATATGATGGTAATATGGACATAAAAAGTGTTGCTATTACAGCAGTAAAAAAAGCTGGTAAAATTCTGTTAGAGCTTTCCAAAAGCAATATTAGGTACGAGAAGAAAAACAAATTTGATATTCTGGCAGAAGGCGATCTAAAATCAGAAAGGATAATTATAGATTTAATAAAGAAAAGCTTCCCAACACACAGCATTCTTTCAGAAGAGAAAGGAGAAGAGAATAATGAATCAGAATATTTTTGGATTATTGACCCGGTTGACGGAACAATTAATTTTTCAAGGAAAATTAATGAATATTGCGTCTCTGTTGCTGTTGAACATGAAGGCGAACTAGTTCTCGGGGTTATTTATCAGCCGGTGTTAGACAGGCTCTATGTTGCAGAGAGAGGAAAGGGAGCTTTTCTTAATGGTAAGAAATTATTAGTTTCGAATGAGTCAAAACTTATAAATATGTTGTTATCTACAGATAATACCTCATCAATCACCGGTAGAGCTAAAAATTTTGGGATATTGGCCAGAACATGCAATAAGGTAAGGCATATAAGAGTCTTTGGAAGCTCTGCATTGCATTTGGCAAAAATTGCTTCTGGAAATCTGGATATCCATTTCAAATCAAGATTCAATTACTGGGATTATGCTGCCGGAATAATGCTAGTTAAAGAGGCTGGTGGAAAAGTTACAGACTTTGAAGGAAGAGATATTACAAAATCATCTGAAAATGTCGTTGTTTCAAATGGAAAAATACACAAAGAAATATTAGATATTTTAAACGATTAAAAAATATCCTTTATTATCCTCCTGATGTATAGCAACTGTGCTAAACAATTGTACATCAATTTACAGTTGCTATGTTTGGAAATGGCAACTAAATCCCAGAGGGATATAGGAACGGTAGTGACTATATGTACGAAAATTTGCCATTTCCATTGTATAACCATAAAAACAAAATATTTTTATAACGAGATATGTTCTTTTACTTCTGATTCTAATGCCAGAATTAATCCAAATAAAAAGAAAACTTCCTAATTGGTTTAAGATTAAATTGCCGACTGGGAAAAAATATGTTCGCGTAAAGAGTTTGGTGAAGACAAACAGGCTGCATACTATATGCGAGGAAGCTAAGTGCCCCAATTTGTCTGAATGCTGGTCACACGGCACTGCCACTTTT
>DAOVKD010000069.1 GCA_030631975.1 Candidatus Woesearchaeota archaeon | reverse complement strand
TATTAAAGGAATTGATTTTACCTGTATTTCAGTAGGTTCTTTTAACCCCATTTCCTTTAAACCCTGAACTATTTCTTTGTTTATGTTTAAATCTTCAAATATCATTTTGTCTATTTCCTCCATGAATAAAAACGCGAGCAAATATCTCCACTGCGCGTGAAACAGAAAAAGCAAAGTTATCAATCACTATACTCTCTGTTCCTCCTATCCAATTTATATACTGGAGTATATAGGTGGTTTATAAAGGTTTGGGTTAACGCGGCTTCATCCAAAAAATAGGTTGTGCCTTTTTAGGGGAGGCGGGTGGGCAGAAGCATGTTTAATCTGAAATTAAAATGCTGTGTATCTTCACAAAGTGTTTCTACTAACAAAATCAAGATGCAGCATTTTGTCTAAAGTTTGCTCTGGCACAACCCTAAAAAGAATTTTTGGATGAAGCCGGTTAACGCGGATAATAAGATATAAAAAACAGGCTTTGCGCGATAACATTAAGCAGCGCAATAACTATTAAGTGTTTTGCGTATAAACCTTTTAAACAACAAAATTCCACTTATCTAGGATAAGAGTGGTTTAAGCATAACAATTACATTGCATGGAATTTTGTGTGCTCAAAAACCACTAAATGTGAAGTTAATGAAATCATGCCACCCATTCTGATAGGTGGTTTTTGACAGAATAAATCTTTCTTGTGAATTGTAAATGATATAAATACTATAAAATAAGCAAAAAGAAGTATATAATATACGCCAAAAAAACAATTAACTTTAAATATACCCCTCCTTTCCTCCAATATACCCATTATTACTACTTAATGTAGGAGGGAAGATGGACAAAGAATTAATAGCAAATACATTAAAGAAAGCAAAGGAAAATTCTTCAAAAAGAAACTTTAAGCAGAGCATTGACTTAATTATTAATCTTAAGGGCATTGATCTAAAGAAAACAGAGCATAACATAAATCTGTTTGTTGCCTTACATCATGATACTGGAAAGAAAATTTCTGTCTGCGCCTTTGTTGCTCCTGATATGGAAAGCAGGGCAAAGGAGGTCTGCGATGAAACAATCCTTGTGGACCAATTTGAAAAATATAAGAACAAGTCAGAAATAAAAAAGCTCGCAAATAAGCACGACTTCTTTATTGCGCAGGCATCCGTTATGCCAAAAGTAGCCACAGCCTTTGGCAGATTTTTAGGTCCCAGGGGCAAAATGCCAAATCCAAAAATGGGAAGTGTTTTGCCTCCAAATGCCAATATAAAACAATTATATGGGAGACTGGGAAAGACAGTAAACTTGGCAACAAAAAATGAGCCAACTATAAAGTGCAGGGTAGGTATGGAAGGAATGGCAGACAATGACATTGTTGATAATGTATTGACAGCTTATAATTCTGTAATCCAAAAGCTTCCAAATGAGAAACAAAATGTAAAGAGCGTTATGCTGAAGCTTACAATGGGGCCTGCATTTATTGCAGGAAAAAAAACAGAAGAGCAGCATGATGAGAAAACAGGCAAAAAGACTAAGCCAAAAAAAGAAGCCAAGAAAAACAAATCTAAAGAAAATAAAAAAGAAGCCAAGAAAAAGTGAAAATGGCAAAAGCAGCAGAATACAAAAAGAAGCTCGTGGAAGATATGGTTAAATTGATGAGGCAGCACTCTATGGTTGGAGTAGTCGATATGAACAATTTGCCGGCCCCGCAGCTGCAGTCAATGAGGGCAGAGCTAAGGGGAAAAATCAGCTTGTTCATGACAAAGAAACGGCTTATGAAGATTGCCCTCGAAAAAATAAAAAACGAAAAGAAAAACATAGATGGGCTGGAAAAATGTTTGGAGGGTATGCCTGCGCTTATTTTTGCAAATGAGAACCCTTTCAGACTGAACAGAATACTCCAAAAAAGCAAAACAAGCGCGCCTGCAAAAGCAGGGCAAATTGCGCCAAACGATATAATTGTCAGCAAAGGTCCAACACCATTTGCCCCCGGGCCGATAATAAGCGAGTTGAGCGGCGCTGGGCTAAAAGTAGGCGTAGAAGGCGGAAAAGTTGCTGTTAAAGAAGACACTGTTATTGCCAGGAAAGGAGAGAAGATAAATCCCAAGGTAGCAGGAATCTTGACAAGATTGGATATAAAGCCAATGCAGGTTGGTCTTGGCATGGTTGCTGCCTACGAAAATGAAATTATTTACCAAAGAGACATACTAGAGATAGATGAAAAAGCATTCAATGAAAAAGTAAGCCTGGCAGCTGCGCAGGCGTACAACTTCGCATTTAATATTGCTTATGCAACAAAAGATAACATCAACTTGTTATTATCCGCTGCCTTTAATGATGCGAAAGCGCTTGGGGTCAGCCAAAAAATATTGGACGAAGGCATTATCGAGCAGTTGCTGGGCAAAGCAGAGATGGAAATGCTTAGTTTAAAGAAGAATGCAAATATTGAAACAGCAGCCCATGAAATTAAAGAAGAATCCAAGCCTAAAGAAGAGCCTAAACCTGAAGTAAAAGAAGAGTCCAAAAAAGAGGAGCCAAAAGCAGAGAAAAAAAAGATAAAGTCTCATATTCAAGAAAAAATTGAAAAGAAAGAGGAAAAAGCCCTCGAAGAAGAGAAAAAGATAATTGAAGAAGAAAAAAAACTAGAGGAAGAAAAACCTAAAGAGGCTCCTGCAGAGAAAGAAATTCAGGAAGCAGTAAAGAAAGAGGAGGAAAAGAAGCTTGAAAAAGAAAGAATAGAGAAAGAAAAAGAGTTAGAAAAAGTAGAGAAACAGAAAGAAGGAATAAAGAAAGCAGAAGAAAAGAGGGAAGAACCAAAACCAGAAGAAGCCAAGGAAGAAAAACCAGAAGAAGGCGTTGACAAAAAAGTCAAGGCAATGGTGGAAAAAACAAAAAAATTTGCTGAAGGAAAAGAAGAAACAGCGGCAGATATTCTTAAGGAAGTAAAAAAGGAGGAGGAAGAGAAGAAAATCCAGCAGCAAAAGGAAAAACCAGAAAAGAGAGAAGATAAAGAAGTTCCATCCGCTCATGAGCTGAAAAAACAGAAAGAAGACAGGAAAAAACCAGAAAATAAAGAAGATAAAGGCAGAAAAGAGGTTGAGGAGCTTACAAAAGAATTATTGAAAAAAGGCACATTGAGAAAAAATAAGCAATATTAAAAATAAAACATACTGATGCAGAATAATAATTATCAATTAAAACTTAAAATTAATGGAGGTAAAAACAATGGAATATGTATATTGTGCAATGCTGCTGCATAAAGCAGGGCAGAAAGTAGACGAAGCTAATGTTAAAAAAGTGCTGGAAGCTGCTAACGCCAAAGTAGATGAAGCGCGCATTAAAGCCTTAGTTGCCGCTTTGGAAGGAGTGAACATTGACGAGGCAATAGAAAAAGCTGCAGTGCCAGCTGCCGCAGTTGCTCCAGCTGCGCCTGCAGGAGCAGAAGGAGCAAAGAAAGAAGTTGATGAGAAAAAAAAGGCAGTAGAAGAGAAGAAATCAGAAGAGCAGGCAGCAGCAGGTTTAGGAAGTCTGTTCGGATGAACTGTTTTTGCATTAACTTATTTTTGTAATTTTATGTATTTTGCAGTCTTTGAATGGGCATATATTTTAGTGCAAAAATTAATTATATTGGCAATATTTTTATACTTCTTGTTTTAATAAAATAAAAAATGGATCTAAGCAACGAGATGCAGAAAGAAACCAAAGAAAAAAATAAAGATAATAATCCTAAGCAGGCAAAGAAAGAGCTATTTACAGAGCTGGATAAATTAAGGAACAAAATAAATTCTTCCAGAAATGAGCTGAACAAGACTAATGACCAGAAAGAATCATGGTTCAGGAAGAGAGATAGCTTATTATCTGCAATAAGAAAAAATATTGCGCAGATAAAGGAGAACAGAAAAAAAAGAGACAGCTTGACAAAGAATGTAAAATGCCTAAAGGAAAAAAGAAACAAGCTTAATGAAGAAACAGGAGAAAAGATTTCTGAACTTAAAAGATTAAAAGATGAACTAAAAAATCTGGCAAAAAAATCAAAAATTAAAGACCCCCGGAGGATAAAAAGGGACATAGATACAATAGAGATAAAATTAGAAACAGAGGTAATGCCCTTTGAAAAAGAAAAAGAGCTCTTAAAAAAGCTTAAACTATTAAAAAAATTCCTTGGAGAGGCGTCTGCGATTATCAATGCTCTTGACAAAATAAAAAAATTGAATTCTCAAATAGACGTTTGCAGGAAAAATACTAATGAAGCGCATAATGAAATCCAAAAGCTTGCCCGCCAAAGCCAGGAATTACATGAAAACATAATCAAGGACTCAAAAGAGACAGACAAGATTAAGCTTAGCAGGGACGAAGCATTCAAAAATTTTGCAGATTTCGAAAAAAAGTTCAATGCAATAAACAACCAACTAAAGGAAAAATTGAGCCGGATGAATGAGGTAAGAAACAAAATCAACCAATTCAAACTGGAAGAAGATGAGAAAAGAAAGTTGAAAGACAGCATACTGATTAAAACCAAAGAGCGTGAAATAGAAGAAAAAATCAAAACAGGAAAGAAAATAACTACTGAAGACTTTCTTGTATTTCAGGAAACTATTAAGAATGAAGACATATCCTGATTATAAGGCCGCGCCTATCCATGTGTGGGCGGGCAGAAGCTCCATAAATCTGCAATTAAAATGCTGTGTATCTTCACAGAGTGTTTCTACCAACAAAATCAAGGTACATCATTTCGACTTGCTATGCATGCGACAAAGTAGCATGCTCGCTTGCAACACCGCTCCAGTGCAGCCTAACGAGCCGTTGCACATGCTTTAACTCTAAAAATAAGAGAAATACGGCTGTGTTCAAAAAGTTAGGCTGTGCCTTTTTTAGGGGAGGCGGGTGGGAAAAATCAAGTAAGG
>DAOVKD010000103.1 GCA_030631975.1 Candidatus Woesearchaeota archaeon | reverse complement strand
TTAATAATCCAAATATTGCTTCAAAGGAAAAATGCTATAAGCATTATGACAGGAATGTTATTGGAAACACAGTTATTGAATCTGGCCAAGCAGATGCTGGATTAATCAGAGCCTTGCCTAATAACAAATATGGAATTGCTTTATCTGTCGATTCTAACCCAAGATATGGAAAAATAAATCCTTATCTTGGAGCTGTAAATGCAGTTGCAGAGAGCATGAGAAATATAGCTGCTATTGGCGCAGTGCCTGCCGCCTTAACTAACTGTCTAAACTATGGAAATCCGGAAAAACCAGAGCAATTTCATGATTTTGTTGAAGGCGTTAAAGGAATAAAAGCAGCGGCTGAAAATTTATACCTCAAAAACACAAAAGCTCCTGTACCTATTATATCAGGAAATGTAAGCTTTTACAATGAAAGTTCCAAAGGTAACTCAATTGATCCTTCTGCTATTATTGCATGCATTGGCGTAATGAAAAATTATGAAAATGCAATTACAATGAAAATAAAAAAACAAAACACAAATTTATTTTTGGTTGGTAGCAGAAAAGATGAATTAGGCGGAAGTGTTTATTATGAAATAAATAATAAGTTAGGGGCAAATGCGCCTAAAATCGATTTTCAAGAGCAAAGGAACACGATTTATGCAGTTATTGATTGCATTGAAAATGAGTTATTGCTCAGTTGCCATGACATCTCTGATGGCGGTTTATTTACAACAATTGCTGAGATGATCCTGGGAGGAAATGCTGATGGCAGCATAGGGGCTGAAATAAACATTAACCCGGACTTAAGGCCTGATAAGTTTTTGTTCTCAGAAACTCCTGGTTTTGTGTTTGAAATTGAGGATAAAAACACCAGCAAAGTTAAATCAATCTTTAAGAAACATAATTTAGAAATACTAAATTTAGGAAAAACAACAGACAATGATTCATTAATTATTAAAAACAAAAATGAAAAAATAATTGATTTGGAAATTAAAAGATTGAAAGAAGCATGGACAACAGGCTTTGTTGAGGCTTTGAAATGAGAAAACCAAAAATTGCAGTCTTGTATTTTCCCGGGAATAACTGCGAGGAAGAAACAAGAGACAGGTGCATAGATGTTGGAATGGATGCAAAAATAATAAGATGGAATTCCAAAGAAAAGCTATCTGCTTTTGACGGCTTTATTATTCCAGGAGGATTTTCTTATGAAGACAGGGTAAGAGCAGGAGTAATTGCAGCAAAAGAAAAAATAATGAATAAGATAAGAGATGAAGTAAGAGACAGCAAGCCATTACTTGGCATTTGCAATGGAGCCCAGGCTTTAGTGGAAACTGGCTTGATTCCGGGATTAAAAAACAAGGTTGAGATGGCTTTAGCGCCCAATATAAACCCATTAGTTTCTGGATATTATTGCGCATGGGTTAATATAAAAAATATCAATGAAAAGAGCTGCGCATTTAATTATTATAGCAATAAAAATGAAATAACAGAAATACCGGTAGCGCATGGCGAAGGAAGATTTACAACAAAAGACAGTTCATTAGTTAAAAAATTGATAAAAAACAAGCAGATTATTTTCAGATATTGCGATAAAGACGGCAATACAAAGGATAAATTTCCAACAAATCCAAATGGAGCTGTTTATAATATAGCCGCTATATCAAACAAACAAGGCAATGTAATGGCTATAATGCCTCATCCAGAAAGAGCGTCATTCAATTGGCAACTGCCTAATTCAATAATTAAAAATAATGAAAAAGCTAATGGGATAAAAATATTTGAGTCAATGAAACAATATATTGGGGATAAGGTAATATAAAAATGGCAATTGCAGAAATGATTGTAAGCCTGAAAGCGCCTGATAATGCTGCGATTACTGCATTTAACACACTAAAAAGAACGGGCTATAAATTAAAAAAACTTGAAAGATCAGATTATTACAAATTTGATGTAAAAGACAATGTTGAAAATTTTAAAAAACAAATAAGCAATACAGATATTTTAGTTAATTCCAACAAAAATAAATTTTCATTTGCAATGGAAGAAAACAATAAAAATCAAAAAAATAATATTAAAAAAATAGATATTTTAGTGCAAGATTTGGATAATGGAAACAATTTATTGTCAACATTAAAGGAAAGACTGGGTTTTATAAATATAAAAAAGCTTGAAAAAGGCATTTTATGGACAATGCATTTTGACAAAAAATCTAATGCAAAGAAAATTGCCGTTAATATAACAAAAAACTTATTAATGAATGGGAATTATCAGAGGTATAAAATTATCCGATAATACAAAAAGTTAGTATATAAAATAGTCTTAATAAATTATCAAAACTGCGAAAGTGATTTTCATGACAGACATTTTAGTTTTGTTCGGCTCAAAGTCTGATGAAAAGAGCTATAAGCCTATACTTAAGGTTCTTGACAAAGAAAAAATAACATATGATTTCAAAATAGCAAGCGCCCATAAAACTCCAGAGGCTCTTGACCTTATTTTAAGAAAAGACTACAAACTCATAATTTCAGGAGCTGGCTTGGCAGCTGCTTTGCCTGGTATTGCTGCAGCAAAAACAATAAGGCCTGTTATCGGCATGCCTTGCGCAGGCAATTACCAGGGCCTGGACGCCTTGCTTTCCATTGTGCAAATGCCTCCCGGAATTCCTGTTCTGGCCACCGGCGTAGGAAAAGCTGACATAGCAGCTTATTCTGCTGTTGAAATTCTTAAAAAACCTAAAAAGGTTGTTTTAATAGGGAACAAAAACAACAATGCATTCAGGAAAGCAGAGAAAATTTTAAGGCAGTTTGGAGTTAATCATACGCATTCAATGCAGGTAGCGGATAATGCAATAAATATTGCTTTTGTTTATTTTGATGAGCCAATAGAAAAGAAAGAGCAGCTTGTAATTTACTGCCCATTACTAATGAAGAATGATGATAAGGCAGAAGCTTCCTTAAACTTATTAAAGCATTCTGAGCATGGCTTGTGGGTTGGCCTGAATAACGGTGTAAACGCAGCCCTTGCAGCAATAGAGATATTGAATATTGACAACAGCTACGAGCAGAAGCTTGCTGATTACAGAAGGGAAATAGGGGATAGGGTAAGAGAATATAATAAATAGCTAAGAGAGTTTAACCTAATTTTTGTTGAGTTTAATTTGGAGAAAAAAATACTTTACTTAATTGTGAGATTAAATCTTATGCTTCACTTCACCAAATATTTTTCATTAATAGCACGAAGATTTTCTTCCAAAGGTTTTTTACAACTGCCGTGTACTTGGCTTAAAGTATCGTGAGTTACCTTACCTAGAAATGCTGCATATTGCTCTGAGCCGCCGCCAACATACGCCTCGAAGTTTCCAAATCCAGACTTTAAATTACCAACATCCTGCTGAATATCAGATTTCTCACCTACATCTGGTACTTTCCCCCCTGCAATAACATATGCAAATTCCACAAAAGTTGTTTGTGCACCAACTATTGCTTTACAATGAGATTTTTCTTCTTTTAACCGCAGCACTCCATATTTAAGAAACATGAGAAACGATGCAGATCTTGAAATAAACCTTGATGTTGCTGCTGGTAAAAGATAATCTAAAGAAGAGTGTCTAAGCGTAATTGGAGCCACTGTATCTGGAATTTTAAAGACAGAATTTTAAGAAAAGTTCTTGAATTAGAAAGAATACCAGAATTAGGAAAACATTTATAGGAATTGATGTTTGGAGTTTAAGGGTAGGCAAATATAGGGTTTTATATAAGATTAAAGAAAAAGAACTTCAGATATTAGTATTGACTGTCGAACACAGGAAAAAAGTTTATCATAAATTGGCAAGATACTAATTTAAAATGACCTCCTCTGACGGACTAAAGTCCGCAGTATCCCCTATAGGTTGAAATAAAATCAACCTAACAAGCAACTCCATGGTGTTTTGCTTGTTCAAGAATGTATTTGACTGTATC
>DAOVKD010000101.1 GCA_030631975.1 Candidatus Woesearchaeota archaeon | reverse complement strand
GCAAAAAATAAACATGGTTTAATAAATTCTTTTAGGATTAAAATGCATTATGTAAAAGGAGTTGGAATGACGAAGTTTGGGGTGCATACAGAGACAACGCAGGAATTCTGTTATGATGCTGTAATGGAAGCATTGGACGATGCAGATATGCCCTTATCAGAGATAGATGAAATCATAGTGGCAAAAGGGGATTCTCCAAACGATGGGGAAAGACAAAGAATGTTCCAGGGTATATTGAGCAGCATACTCCAGGATGAAAACATCCCAATAATACAGGTTGTTGCTGCATGCTCTGGAGGCGGGGTAGCAATCTGGAACGCAATTAACTCACAAGCCAAAAACTCATTGGTAATAGGGGTGGATAAGCTTACGCCGGCTCCGACAAGATATGTTACTGATGATATGATGATGGCATCAGAAAGAATTTATGAACAGACAGAAGGCCTCAGTTTTCCTGCGCAAAATGCTCTAATTGCCCAGCAGTACATGATGAAGCACGGCGCAACTTCTGATGATCTTGCGCTTGTAGCCCTAAAGAATCATGAAAATGCTTTTGACAACCCAAAAGCCAGGTTCTACAAAAAGAAAGTTACCTGGAATATGATAAAAAAATCTCCAATAGTTGCCTCTCCATTAAGGCTCTTTGACTGCAGCATATCCGTAGACGGCGCTGCTGCTGTGATAATAAGCAAAGACAAAACTGATATAGAGATTATAGGATCGTCATTATATGTAGACAGGCTATCTGCATTTGAATCCAAAAATATGACATCCTGGGACGGGACAAAGCTTGCTGCAAAATCTGCTTACAGCCAGGCAGGTATGACGCCAAAAGATATTGATTTTGCGGAGCTGCATGATGCTTTCACACCGGTAGAGCTAATGTCTTATGAAGATCTTGGTTTTGCAAAAGAAGGTGAAGGAAGAAAACTTATCAAAAAGGGAATTACAAAAATAAACGGGGCATTGCCAATCAATACAAGCGGCGGATTAAAAGCAAAAGGACATCCAGTCAGCGCCACAGGTGTTTCTCAAATTTATGAAATAGTGAGGCAGATGCGCGGGCAGGCAGAAAAGAGGCAGCTTGATAAGACAAAAATAGGCCTTGCACATAATGTTGGCGGAGTAGGAAGCACTGTAACAGTGCATATACTAAAACATACAGGCAATTGAATATGATAATAAGATGGGTTTCTGAAGACGGAAAGAGAAAATGGATATACCCTATCAAAAAGGATATATATACTAAAGGGAGTATCATAAAGCAGGTAAGCAAAAAGGCAAAAGTCATAGGTATCACAAAAGTTAATATTCCCTCGCCAATGCACCCAATAATACCTTACCATATTATCCTTCTTGAAGATGAACACGGCAACAGGATGCCAAAGAAAACAATGAAAAATTATAAGATAGGAGATGTTTATGAGATAAATCCAGCTGCAACCAATGACGCAGTTATCATAACAAAAATAAAATATGATATTTATGAGTATCTGAAAGAATCTATAGAATTACTGTATGATTATAACATATCTGCTGCAGACAAAATTTTAATAAAACCTAGCATAATAGAGCCTGCGTACTCGTACCAGGCAGTCACAACAAATTCGGAGTTGTTAAATGCTCTTGTTGCATACCTAAAAGAAAAGGGCGCTAAAGACATAGTGGTTGCAGAGCAGGCCATGCTTGGAAATGACACAATGGCTTCTGCAAAAAAAGCAGGAATTCTTGATGTCTGCAAGAAGCAGGAGATCCCTTTTATTGATTTAAGGAACTCTGAATGCATGGAAAAAACATCAGATGGTTTCACCTTTAGGATTGCTAAAGAAATTCTTGAAAGAAAAGTGATAAATGTACCTGTAATGAAGACCAATTCCCAAATTATAATTTCCGGGGCAATGGAAAATATGCTCAGGGTAGTTGATGGAGACACGCAAAAAAAGATGTTCAAAGAGGATATAAATAAAACTCTGCCAAAATTGATCAAGATTCTTCCTAAATTCTTAACTATAGGTGACGCAATTATAGGCTTGCAGGGCAATGGTCCAACTTTATTGGGGGAGCCTGCATTCCTGAATATGCTGTTCTTAAGCAAGGATCCTGTAGCCCTCGATGCTGTTTTCAGCGAAGCAGGAATTCTCACAACTCCGCGTTACGTCAAGATAGCACCTTTGCTCGATGCAGGAAACAGTGACACAAAAAAGATAGAAATTATCGGCGATGAGCTGGAAGCATCAAAGTGCCCTCTCAAAGCAGCTGAAAAGAATGCTACAGCCCATACTAAGATAAAGCTTATTGATGGAAATGCAGACCCTTACACTTACAACACTGCATTAAAGATTGCGGCAAAACTTGTAGGCCTGTTAGGAGAAGATATTAATCTGGTTATAGGTTCATTAATAACAAAGGATATGCTTAAAGGAAAGACAAGATTGGTTGTATATGGAAAAGATGCAATAAAACAGATGAATGTTCTTGGAATAAAAGCAATAGCAGAAATCCCAGAAGATATAGATGATACAGAAAAAGTAATGCTGTTGAAAAGTGTTTTGCAAAACCCAGACAAAGAGAATATCACCCCAATAGATAAACTAAAGTCAAAAATAGCTGGTTTTGGAATGAAGATAAAGAATAAGTTCTAAGCTCGTCGAGGATTTACAATGATATATATAAAAGGTGCCGGCATGTCAAAGTTTGATGCAAGCCAAAATTGGTCTTATGAAAGGATTTACGAATCTGTTAACGAATCCTTAGAATCAGGAAATGTTTCGTTGGAGGACATTGATGCTGTGTTTGTCTCAAACAGTGAACCAGAATCTAATGGAGAAAGACAAAAACATACAGCTCCTATGATAAGCAGCATGTTCCAGAAAAAAATTCCTATGTTAACAGTGCT
Organism: Candidatus Woesearchaeota archaeon; assembly: GCA_030631975.1. GTDB lineage: Archaea > Nanobdellota > Nanobdellia > Woesearchaeales > GW2011-AR4 > JACPJP01. The sequence continues at coordinate 1,098 of DAOVKD010000101.1, read as the reverse complement.
TGCAGGATGTGCTGCCGGCGGTATAGCATTATGGGATGCTATTAATTACCTAAATGCGAATAATGCAAGAAATGTTCTGATTATAGGTTTTGAAAAACTAGTTGCAGGCAGATCTGAAAGTGCTACAGATGAGATGTTTAGGGGCGGAGAAAGAATTTATGAGCAGGCAGAAGGTATGATTTTCCCTGCGCAGAATGCGCTGGTTGCGCAGCAGTACATGATGAAGTATGGCGCAACTTCTGATGATCTCGCGCTTGTAGCCCTAAAGAATCATGAAAATGCTTTTGACAATCCAAAAGCCAGGTTCTACAAAAAGAAAGTTACCTGGGATATGATAAAAAATTCTCCAATAGTTGCCTCTCCATTCAGGTTATTTGATTGTAGCATACCATGCAATGGCGCTGCTGCCGTGATAATAAGCAAACACAAAACTGATATAGAGATTATAGGATCATCATTAAGCACAAGTAAATTATCTGCTTTTGAAAGGAATGACATGACTTCATGGAATTCTACAGTCAATGCTGCAAAAATCGCATATGACCAGGCAAAAATAACAACTAAAGACCTTGACATTGCCGAAGTCCATGACGCTTTTACGTCCGTAGAGCTAATATCTTATGAAGATCTTGGATTTTGCGGTAAAGGGGAAGCGGCTAGACTAATAAGAGGGGGAAAAGTAAATATAAACGGAGCCTTGCCAACAAATACCAGCGGAGGCTTAAAAGCAAAAGGCCATCCTATAAGCGCTACTGGAATATCCCAGATTTACGAACTTGTTCTGCAGTTAAGAAACCAGGCTGGAAAAAGGCAGATAGACCATCCAAAATATGCGCTTGCACATAATACTGGTGGCGCAGGATGTGTAGCAACAGTACATATCTTAAGAAAAACCTAGTAAAAGGTTATAACTTTAAATTTAGTATATGTATAGCTCTGCCCATTGTTGCCTCTGCTGCTTCCATTAAACTCTCACTTAATGTTGGATGCGGATGTATTGTTGAAGCTAAATCCCCTATAGTAGAATTCATTTTTATTGCTAAAGTTGCTTCACTTATAAGGTCTGATGCTTCACTCCCCACAATTTGTACCCCCACT
>DAOVKD010000073.1 GCA_030631975.1 Candidatus Woesearchaeota archaeon | reverse complement strand
TCTTTTGGCCTTAAAACAGCGCCATCTTTGTCCAGAAATTTAAAGCCATTCCAGTAAGGCTCATTATGGGAAGCAGTAATTATTATTCCTCCATCAGCTTTAAAGTTCCTTACAGCAAACTCTGCCATGGGGGTAGATGCCATACCAATATCTATAATATCGCAATCCAAAACCTCGACAACAGAATTCTTTAGGATATCTTTGGATGGTCTTGTGTCTGTTGCAATAACTATTTTTAATTTTTTATTCTTATATTTGTTTTTTAATAATGAGAGGTAAGAATAAGCATATCTAACAGCAACCTGTTCATCCAAACCATCATCATAAATGCCCCTGATACCTGAAAAAGATTCTATAAGCGGCATAATAGCCGGTTTATTTTTGGGGTATTTAAGGTTTTTTGTGGGAGATTGGGGTTTTATGGACTTTCTATGGTTTGAGTTCGTGGAATGGGGGGGTTATGTTCAATAATTTTTTGGGCTAAAAAAGGGAATGGCGAGAAAACCTAATATGTCTTTAAAAAACGAAAAAGTTATATTTTAAAGCATATTTTACTCATAGGGGGCGAGAAAATGAGTAATCTCAAAATAAAATGTCCAAACTGCGGAACTGAAAATCCTATTGACATATTCAAAGCTGAAGAAGGCAGCAAGATACTTTGTAGACAATGTAACGAATTTATTAAGTTAAAATTTAAAGATGGCATTACACCAAAAAAAGTAAAAGAAAATATTATAAAAGAAATCGAGAAAGCGTTTCCAAAAGAGATAAAAATAAGGCTATAAGAAATGAAAAAATATCAAAATAAAATTGATAAAAGAGAATTAAAAAGTTCAGATATTGAATCATTAATTAATGACATTAACTCAATAATTAAAGAAAAGAGAAATGGTCACACCGAGTTATCAGATGATGATATCAAACAGCTAAAAGTGATAAGATTTCTTTTGAATAAGTACGAAGAAAATACATCAAATATTAGTCTAACAACACGTGATGAACAACTTAGTCACTATAAAACAAAAGATATAATTAATGAATTAGAATTAAACAATATCATAACCCAAGTAGTTCAAGGACTGGGTGGTCATTTCAATTTTCAAATCACAGATAGAATTAGATATCTGAATTATCTATATAAGCTTATTGAAGAATTAATCAAAAAAATTCCTTCTTCGAACTTTTCGCTTAAATTCAAAATTGATTGGAAAAATCCATATGTGGTAGGGTTTATTGTGACTGTTGGTGGAGGTCTACTTATACTGATTATCTGGGTATTATTAACTAATCCATTTTCACTACTTCTCAAAGAGCCTCCAAGAATCGAGATTGAAAGTGCATCTTTTAATCCAACTTATTTTGGTTGTGATAATAATCATGTATTTGATATTAAATATAAAGTTGCCCACATAGGTGGTAGTGAAGTCGGCTTCGGGCAACCTTACTACGTTTTTGTTAATCAAACAAAAAATACTTGTTTAGATAATTTTACATTCTTTAATAGTACACGTGTTATCCATCCATTATGTTATAACACTTTTTATAAAGGAAAAGATGAAGTTGAGGCATGTAATCCCAAATTTGAACCTATAAACAGAGAAACAATATTAGTAGAATCTCATCAGAACTCATTATCTTATAGGATGACTGATATATTTAATGAAAATAATGTTACCGGTTGTGAAATAACAGAACAAATAAAATTGTGTGTAGATTTAGATGGGAATGAATATTGTTCGATTCCAAAAGATGTTAATCTTAAATATAATTGTAATAGGTAGTTAATATGGGTGGAAAACAAATAGGGGCAATAATTGGTTTAGTTGTGGCAATCCCTTTATTGATAGGTCTATTTTCATGGACAATTAAAAATGCTAATGATTCAGGAAATCCAAATAATTTAGATGAAGGTATAGACATAATTACAGACTCGGCTATTCCTTGGTGGTTAGGCATTTTTGAATGGTTAGCAGGATTACCAGCGATTATTGGAGCTGGATTAGTAATCGGTTTTATCTTCTTTCTAAAATGGATTGGAGAAATAAGATGACATTTCAAATTGAAGTTAAAGTGCCAATTGATGGAGGTGGAAAGTATGAGATTAAAGGAGAAGAAATGAAATTTCTCCAAAAATTTGCTTCTGAATTTCCTAAAAAACGTGGCGAAATTGTTGATGTTAGTTTAATGGTTGAACAAAATGTTGGACAAGTGGTTCGTAGAGCAAAAAGAGATATGAATCTGACCCTGATATTTGATCAACATGGAGATATGATTAAAGATTATACTTTTAAGGACAAAATTGATGATTTCAGAACAATCACAAAAGATTCGTCTTTTCCAATAAATAAAAATTTCAAACCACTGAGAAAAGACTTATATAGAGTAATGTCAATTAGAAATAAATACATACATGGTAATTTATATTATGATGGTGGTCTAAAGAAGCACTTCATACAGTTTGAAGAAAATGGAAAACAAGAGGCAGAAGTTAGTTCTGAAATAATTGACAATGAACTAAAATTTGTTTCTAACACTTTGAAACCAATCCAAGAAATAACTAATTTTTTTGATTCTGAATATAGAAAGAAAAAGGGAATAAAATAGTTTTCTCACCCTTAAACGTTTTAGCCCAAAAAATTACTATTCTGACGAAGTTTGACCCCATCTTGTAGGACAAAAGAGTTCAACACCGCGCGGATATGTTATATTGAAATCTACAAAAAACCGAAACATTTATATATCAGTTGATACCATATCAGTTGATATGAGGTAAAAATGAGCCCAGAAATAATTGAGATTAAGAAAAGGAACTATAGCGAACAGAGAAGCCCAACACTCAACACTGTTTTGATGGTAGAGGACACTTTAAGCAAGGCAGGCGAAGTGTTGACTATAGGAAAACTTAAGCGATTGCTTCCAAAGCAAGTGATGCACCAGACATTAATGGCAATAATTGACTATCTTGAATATAGCGGTAAAATTGCGGTCCATGAAGACAAAGTGTTATGGGCTTTCAAGCCGCAGAGTAAGTTAAAAACAATGCGAGGTTTGACTGTCCGATGAGAACTTACAAAGGAAAAATAAAGAAAAAGATTACTATTAAATTGATTGGCGATGCTGAAAAATCCTTCCAAGAGTTGAACAGAATTATTGGAGAACAGCATAGTAAAGGAATTACAAGCTCGAAAGACATTACTCTTTTAGACGCTATTAACAGAATTTTTGATATTCTTACTACCAATCCTTTTTATGGGGAAAATGCAAAGAAAGGGTTGATACCAAAAGAGTACCGACAAAAGTACGATGCAGATAATCTTTTCATTGCTGACTTGCCAGACTACTGGAGAATTATTTACACATTGGAAAGTGATGAGATTGAGATTATTGCATTTGTCCTTGACATCATTGACCACAATGTTTACAATAAGAAATTTAAATTTAGAAAAAGATAAGCTCCAACTTCCTAAATTCTAGTCTGCTACGCAGAAATCTATAATTTTAACTTTTAGAAAAAAACTACGGTATCAATGAACCAAAAGAAAAATATAATTTCAAGAAAAATGTGCTATTATCCCTTAAGAACTGCCAAAGGCAGAAGTTTAGCTACAATTTGTCCTATTTCCAATTCATGAGAAACTCTAACAACCTCTTCAATCTCCTTATATGCCTGCCATGTTTCTTCAGCCAGGCCTTTCCATGAGCCTCTAACAACAATATCTTTTTGTTCTAGATCTCTTTTAACCTGCTCACCACGATAATTTCTTATTGCCTCATGTCTTGACATGACTCTTCCAGCGCCGTGAGCAGTAGAGCCAAAAGAAACATCTTCAGCCTTTTTTGTCCCAACTAATAAATAAGATGCAGTTCCCATTGAGCCAGGAATAAGAACAGGTTGTCCCACCTTTCTGTAAACTTCTGGTATTTCTTCTCTCCCAGGCCCGAATGATCTTGTAGCGCCTTTTCTATGAACACAGACTTCTATTTTTTCACCATCAATTTCGTGCTTTTCAAATTTCGCTAAATTATGGCAGACATCATAAACTTGGTTCATTCCTTCAGAGCTTCCAAAGACTTTTTTGAAAACATCTCTTGTCCAGTGCGTTATCATCTGCCTGTTGGCAAACGCAAAATTGACAGAAGCGCGCATGGCATTGTAATATTTTTGGCCCAGCTCTGATTTTATTGGAGCATTTATTAATTCCCTGTCCGGCAAATTGGCAGTGCCATACTTATCTTCCATTTTCTTAATGTAATCTGAAGCAACCTGGTGTCCTAATCCTCTAGAGCCGCAGTGAATCATTACAGTAATTTGCCCTTCCTCATCTATGCCAAAACTTTTTGCAATCTCCTTATCAAAAATTTTATCTACTTTCTGCATTTCAAGGAAATGATTCCCAGCGCCCAGGGTTCCAAGCTGAGGCATCCCTCTTTGCATGGCTCTTTCAGAAACATCCTGGGCATTTGCTTTCATGTTTCCATATTCCTCTGTTCTTTGCAGATCTTCTTCTGTTCCGTAGCCTTGCTCAACTGCCCATCTTGCGCCTTTGCTTAGGACTTCCAGCAGAGTGTTTTTATCTACTTTTGTAATTCCCTTTTTCCCTACTCCTGCAGGAACTTCCTTATAAAGCTCTTCCAATATCAGTTTTCTTTTTGATAGAACATCATTTACCTTAAAGTCGGTTCTTAATAATCTCACACCGCAGTTAATATCATAGCCAACACCACCGGGGCTTATGATACCTTCTTCCATATCAAATGCTGCAACACCGCCAATTGGAAAGC
>DAOVKD010000181.1 GCA_030631975.1 Candidatus Woesearchaeota archaeon | reverse complement strand
AGCTCATCTACCTTTGTATCATCAAGGTAAAGCTCTATCTTCTCTGACAAATATTCCCCATTGTCTTCTATTACATCCAAATCTTTAGTTACATCAGCATGCTTCTGCGCTGCTTCCGGCGTTATTGAAATTGAAAATCTGAACCTGCAGAAATGCCGGCCCTGAGATGAAGAGCACCCAGCATTAGGATCTATTCCAGCACAATCCGCTGATCTGCAGACAAAAACAATATCCTTGCCTCCAATAAAAACAGTTTCATTTGCTATCTTTGCCTCAAACTTGCCCTGTTTTGCCAGCAAATTTCTTATTTCCTCTTCATTGGCTCCTGCTATCTCCACTAAAATATACTGATTCCCCGTCAAGTCGCTTGCATCTCTTATTATCAAATCACTTAAACCATAGACATTGAGCCTTTCCTTTAATGTGTCAATTAAAAATCCAATGTCCTGCTGCGGCAATGGATCCTCTGGCTGCAGTAAGACTCTTGTGCCTCCCTGTAAATCAAGGCCTTTCTTTATATTTGTTGTAGGAGCGTTAAATACCCTTATTCCAATATCTTCCGTGCCTTTGCTTATTTTTTTTGTTTTTGGAACTTTAACTACTTTGGTTATGGTCTTATTTTTTTCAACTACAGTTCTGTTTACAGTTTCATTTACAGTTACAATCTCCTCAATAACTTTTTCAACTGTTTCATTTAATTCTATTATTTCCACAGCTTCTCTTGTCCGTAACCTATACAAGCCTTTGTTTGTTTTTATCTGAACCGACTGGTTTGGGCTGAATGTGTCGGCATAATTGTAATAATCCTCTACATTTTTTATGGGCTTATTGTTTATTGCCAATATCCTTTCCCTATTAACTGGCTTTACTGTTGCTGCTGGCTGCTGTATTCCTGCTTCCGATGCCGAACTGTTTGTTATTATGTTCCTTATTACAACTCCCTCTATACCAGGTCTTGGGCTAATTGCAACAACAGCCAAAAGTAAGGAAACCAGTAAAATTATTACCCTTGTATTTGTAAATATTTTTTTTATTTTAAGGTTCATTGTAACATCAAAAAATGGGAATGTGCCAATTTAGTGGAGGCGGGTGGGCAGAAGCACATTAAATGTGAAATTAAAACGTCGTGTATCTGCGCCAAAAATCTTCTAAAAAATAAATCAAGATGCGGCATTTTGGCTTCAGTACCGCTCTGGCACATTTCCCCCTTGAGTTTTAGCTTTTCTTTCAAGATATAATCTCAAAATTCCTGCATTCTGAATCCATGTGTTGATTAAATCAACAGTTAGTCCAATAAGCAGAATAATCATTATCTGCTTTATTACTTCTGACTGGGTAAATATTAATGCAGCGCTTAGCGCAGTAATCGTTGTTAAAGACATTGTAATTCCTGTTTTAAAAGCGCCGTAGATCCTTTCCATTTCCGTGCCACCTTTTCTTTTCAGGACTCTTATTAAAAGAAGAATATTGGTGTCAACACTATAGCCAATAAGCATTAGGAAAGCCGCAATTCCCGCTATGCTTAATTTCATTCCCAATAAATTTACTATTGATACTGTTATTATGATATCAGAAAAAGTGGACAGAATAACTGCAAAACTAGGAATGCTCCATTTAAGGAAAATATAAATTAAAATTATTCCAGATAAAAAAGCTGCAGTGTCTGATAACAAGCCTTTATTGGCAACTATCAATATGCTGCCAAATATCGAAAGTAAACCAACAATAAGCTTAAGTTTCCAGCCAGGACCAAAGTAGAGAAATATAATTGCGCCCATCAGAAAGAAAGCTATCAATAGCGCTCTTATCACTTCTCTAAAAAAAGAAGCGCCTAAACTTGATCCAACTATTTCAATAGAATAATCCTTAGCTGTTAACTTTAGGTTCAATGCCCTGCCTATCTCTTCTATTAAAGCACCTATCTGTTCTTCCCTGTTTTCTTCTCCAATATCCACCTCAACAATAACCCCTACATGGGCTCCAAACTGGCTTAAGGATTTTGTTGATACGTCATTTTCAGGAAATTTTGAAGAAATTGTTTCTTTTAATTGTAAAATGTCTATCTCCTGAGAAGTAGGAATTGTAACAGTAATACCCCCTTTTAGGCTCACGTCCCTGTTGATAAAATCTCCAGTTGCGGCAAACTGAAATCCTATCAACAATATTGCTGTCAAAAGCAGGCTAAAAGGTATTATCAGGAGTTTCTTATACTGCCCTTCGTATATTTTTTTTATTCCAGAAATTATGCTTTTAATTCCAGAAAACTTGGGCTTGGCGTCAACTTCATTGTTTTCCATAATATTATGCAGAAAAATAGTGTTTTTATAAAAGTTGCGGAAACTTCACATAGTCTACGGAAATTTATTCGATTTTTGGCTACCTATTTAAACAGAACTCCATTACACAAACCTATGGAAATTCAAAATATAAACTGGCATGAATTTAAAAAAACTAAACCTTTAGGGTGGCGGGATATATTAAAGGAAAGAACACTTGAAGTGTTAACAAGTTCTGATGATGTTTATTTGTCATAATTTAATCAATTAGGTTATTTTCATAAAGTTGGT
>DAOVKD010000133.1 GCA_030631975.1 Candidatus Woesearchaeota archaeon | reverse complement strand
GTCTTTGCCTAAAATTAAATGAGAAGGCTCAAAGGCTCTTTCTTTACTGAGTTGAGAAATGTCTGCATTCTGACAATGTAAGCAGTGAAAATTACAGCCAACTGTAGCAATTGATAAACTCCTGGTACCGGGCATAAAATGAAAAAACGGTTTTTTTTCAATGGGGTCAATATTTTCAGCAATAACTTTTCCGTAAACTAAAGTATATAATTTTCCTTTTTCGTTTTTCCTAACCCCGCAAATCCCTTTTTTGCCATCACTAATAACACAGCCATGATTACAAACACCACATTTCACTTTGCCATCTTTAAGTTTTTTATACAAAATCGCCTCTTTCATATATTCTAATTCTACCAAATCCCAAACAAAACAAAAAGGCTTGAGGGTTAATTCAAGCCCTTCAAAAAAAGATTAAATCAAATCCTGCTGTGTTTTTTTAGTCCGCCTTTCAAGTATTCTATCATAAAGATAATCCTGACTATATATTTCAGCTATTCTAGTAAGAGCGCCTTCTGCATGTTCTGCTTCTTTGCTTTCTGGGGCAGCTTCAATTACTGCTTCATAAGCTGCAATAGCATGCTGAGTATACCCTTCTTTATCAAATCCTCGGGCCATTACTAAAATAATCTGCCTATCTCTTGATTTAATCTCGCTTAGATTAGCTTTGGGCATTAAAATAATCAAATTAATAATTAAAAAATGCGATAAGAATGCTCCTATCGCACTTGTAATGCTCAAAATGTCTCCTATTTATAGGATAATACTATCAGATATGCTTGTCAAGCAAAAAACTGTGGAAAACCTCTTTTTTATTCCTTTAAGGACAAAGCGAAGTAAAATGTGGTTCCTTTACCTTGTTCTGATTCAAACCAGATTTTGCCTTTGTGACCATCAATGATTTTCTTAACAATATAAAGACCTAGTCCAGTGCCTACGTTTTTCTGCTCAACTGCATTAGAAGCTCTAAAAAATTGAGAAAAGACTAAACTTTGTTCTGACTCAGGAATGCCAATGCCAGTATCTTTAATTTTAAATTCTAAACCATTATCAACTTTTCTAAGAGAAATACTTATCTCTCCCCTGTCCTTAGTGTAACAAATGGCATTATCAATTAAGTTTTGAATGGCTTTTCTTATTGCGCCCAAAGAGCCCAGAGCTTTTAAGGACTCGAGAGGTTTCTTAAATTGGAATTTTATTTGTTTTTTTTCTATTTTAGGTTTAAAGTTGTCAACTAGGTCCTCAACAATTCCAGCAACGTCAATTGGCTTAAACTCTTTTATATTAAAAGCCTTTGCACTCAACTCAGAAGCAGTTATAAAATCACTCACCAAAACAGCCAAGTCCTTGCTACCTTTATAAGCATTATCCAGAGGCTCTTTTGCTTCTTTGTTTAAAATTTTCTTTCTTTTTAATGAATCTAAGGCCCATTTAATTACTGAAATTGGGGTTTGAAGCTGGTGGGAAATTGTTTTCATAAATGCATCTTTTGCTTTGGACAATTTCTTTTCTTTCTTTAAGGATTCTGCTAAAGCCTTACTTTTAATTTCAATTTCTTTTAGTCTTTGAATTTCTTTTAGGTCTCCTGCCATTTTATTAAAATCATCTCCTAGTTCTTCAATCTCGTCCCCTGTTTTGATTTGGATTTTATAATCAAAATTACCCTTACCAATCTCATCAGCGCCTTTCTTTAATAGTTCAACTGGCTTAACCACTGTCCGGGCAGTAAATAAACTAAAAATCACAACTAAAATTAAACTTATTAAAATAATTAACAAAAACTGCACTATCATGCTGCTAACAACGCTATGGGCATCTTTCTGCGGCCATTCTGAAATAATTGCCCAGCCAGCCACGCCTTTTGGCATGCCTGAAAAAATCACTCTTTGATCCAAGGAATTTTTATATTTGTCCTTACTTGATAACCCGTAATGGATATTGCCTGACAAAACATCCTTTACTAAATCAATGTGACTTAAATTCTCCCCGGGTTTAGCAAAATCTTTATTAGAAGAAACAATCAAGTTGCCACGCCTATCAACCAGATAAACAAACCCTTCATTCCCAAGCTTCGTCCCAGAAAAAATGTTCTTATCAATTGGATTTAAATCAAGCTCAGCAGAAATGACCCCGATAATTTCCCTGTTTTTATTTTCAATCTGAGAAGCAACACGCATCATTGGCCCTGCTAAAGTAAAATTAACTGGGCCAAGATAATTCTTTCCGGATATGGCTGTTTTAAAATCATCCTGTTCAGAAACATTTTTTAAATCAAGTTGGTCTCTGCCTTGAACTTCTGACCTTTTAACAACCTCCTCACCATATTTACCAATAAAACTAATTTCATTAATGTCTCCTGCTTCTTCTTTCAAGCCATCTATAATAAAATTTAGACTTTCCTTGTTAACCTCTGAAATATTGCTGGGATTTATGTCAATGACTAAATTAAATGTACCTATTTTTTGCTCTAGGTATTTTTCAATTTTTTCACTTATTGTTTTAATCGTCTGCAATTGAAGTTCAGAAATGTTTTTTGCCCTGGTGTTAATTACGTTCATAAGACTAATAACAGAAATCACCAGCAAGGGAAAAATGCCAATAAAAATTAAAACCTTAAAAATCTTTGTCTGAAATTTAGAATGTTTAGTTTTCTTCATAAAGACCCATTTTTTCTTTAATTTGATTATCTAGGTAATTATTTTGCAGTATCCTTGTAATTCCTCCTCCCATTACTCCATATGAACTAATTCTATTATCTTGAAAACTATAAAATTCTGCTATACCCAAACCATGGCCAACTTCATGACAAATTATTGATTCATGAAAATCTTTAAATTCATCATTGGTGAAAATATACGACATAACCACTGAGTTGTTCTCTTCGTCATTAATGCCCGGTACTTGCCTATTATATCCTTCAAGGGTAGTGACATCGGATGCTAAAACAAAGAGATTAATAATGTAGTAGTCGTCTATTTCTTTTGCAAGTAAATCCCTGACATCATTAATAATTTCCTCAACGAGAACAGACCCAGTATATGGCCCTGTTAACTCTTTTTCATAATCCTCTTTAAGCAAGTCCATAAAATAATTCAAATCATGGTCCGAATAAATAATTTCTGGATAAATTTCATAATCCAACTCCATGTTATAGGCAAATTGGAGTTGGAAAAATTCTTTTATTTTTAGCATGGAATTGGTGAATATTTGCTGCCAATCATCAATAATTATATTCTTTTTATCCTGCGGCACATGGTAATACAACCTTATCAAAACTTTATTAATACTAACCTGTTCATTATT
>DAOVKD010000043.1 GCA_030631975.1 Candidatus Woesearchaeota archaeon | reverse complement strand
CATATCATCGCATTGATGTTTTTATTCCTTATTATCTCTGTAAGTCTTACTGGCCTAAAAGCTGCTGGATAGAGTATGCTGGAACCATAATACAACGGACTTAACAAGCCAATGACCTGTTCAAGTATATGGCTAAGAGGCAATACAGAAATAAATTTCAGAGGAAGCAGCTTTACTGCTCTTGTTAACGAATCCATGCCTGCTAAGAAATTCTCATTTGTTAGAACTACTCCTTTTGGAATATCTGTTGTGCCTGATGTGTATAATATTTCCGCTGTATCTTTTGGATTAATTTTTTGAGCTTCCTTTGGAATTAAATCCCGAATCCGGCTTTCTAATTCATCAAAGTAGATTGTTTTTATTCCCAATTTCATTTTTTTTGAAGTAAAAATGACTTTTGGCCTTGTCTGCGCCATTATCTTTTTGATAAAAGCCGTGTCAGAATTTGTGTCAAGAGGGACTCCTATTATGCCTTGTGAAATAGCTGAAAGAAATACAATAACCCATTCAACACAATTCTTTCCAAGTATCAGGATTTTATCTGATTTTTTTATTCTTAATTTCTCAAATAATCTTGAGGTTTTTGTTATCTTATCGTAAAGCTCAGCATATGTTATATCTCTTGTTCTATAGCCCTGCCTGTTTCTTATAGCTATGCGTTCTTTATTTTTTATACAGATATGTTTAATCAACCCTGCAATATTTTTGTGCATTTTACATCTTTTTTGTTGTTTTAATCAGAATAATATGTATAAACTTTAACCCTATAAAAAATTATTGCTGCTTAAAAATTAAGTTCTCCATTCCTAGTTCAGTCAAGGCAGGGAAATATGACAAATATTAAACAAAATAAATTACCGGGTGTTTACTTCTTCCACAAATAAATTATCAGCCCAATAACGCCTATGCACGCAAAGCTATCCGCAAAATTAAAAACAGGCCATATCATAAAATCCAGAAAGTCTATTACATAGCCGTAAGAAAGCCTGTCAATTAAGTTGCCAATTACACCCCCTAAAATAAAGCCTATAAGAATTTGTAGGGATATTTCTTTATCCTTAATCCTGTCAAAATAATAAAAAATAACCCCAATAACGACCAAAGAAATAAAAATCAAAATCCATTTTTGCTGCTGCAAAACCCCAAATCCAGCTCCAAAGTTATGCATATATGTCCAATGAAAGATATTTTTTATTAAAGGCAAACTTTCATTTAACTGCAAATTAGTTTTTATTAAAAATTTTGAAATCTGGTCAATCAAAATAATAATTAATGCTGTTGAGAATATAGTTATGTATTTGTTTTTCATAGCCTAATAGAAAAATAGCCCTTATATAAACATTTTCAATAATACCTTCTCCTTCTGCCCTGCTCTTCTTCACCGCGCGCAATAGCCTCAAGGTTAGCCATTCTTTGGCTTAAGCTGTCAATGGAAGCCCTTAAGGCATCTAATTTGCTTGATATTATCTCAAGATTCTTTGACTCTAAATCCTGCTGCGGATTTGCATAACTTGGAGGCTGCGGCTGGAATTGCTGTTGTGAAGGATATGAAGGCATTGATGGCTGCGGAGTTTGAAAGCCTTGACCAGGCTGCTGCCCCAAATCACTGCCTATTCCAGGCTCTGTCCCTAAACCAGGTGAAGGCCCTAAACCAGTGCCGGGAGCAGCGCCTAACTCATTGCCAAAAGCCGGATTTTCTTTCTCTCCCAGACCCACATCTGCAAACTCATCACCCTTCTTCCAGAACATAATCTTATCAAGAATACCCATAAAGCACCTCTTTTAGTTTATCCTTTATTTACTTATTTAAATATTTTCGCTTTCCTCCACCACAAAAGTCTTTACCTTTTCCTTTGTTTTTTCAAACATCTTTTTCCCAACATCTTTAATAAATGGCAAGGGAATTATTTTTATAGTTTTGAACAATGCAGTTTCTGGATAAATTACAATATTGCCTTTCTTGAATTCTGAAAAGAAAAATAAGGGATTTTTAGAGCTCAAAATATTTCCTGATAAAACAGCTCCAAACAAAGCTGCCTTTTCTCTTGCATCAGCATTTGAGTTTAAAACTGAGATTGCATGCTCTTTTGTAATTGTTTCATCTCCAATGTCTATTTCACCATCTATATCTGATATGATGTCTAAATCAAAAATCATAAACTTGTAGCTGTCGCCCAAAATTTTTTCGTAGTCATCATTTTCCAAATAAGAAGAAAACTCCTCCAGCTGGCTGGCAGTTAGAAAGTTAGTTTCATCATTAAGTAAAAGCCCTGTGAGAACCCTGCCTTCATCCGCTAATATCACTTTTTTCTCTGCTACGCCAAAGTTTTCCCTTAAATCCATAACATCCTTATAAAGAAAATAGGTATTTGCTGCAATAAGCAAAAAGATTATTATTCCAGCATAGAACAATACCTTAAACAGTTTCTTGAAAATTCCCCATACAAAAACCAAGACAAGCACAAAGACAACAATTGCTATTATTTGTTCTAATACCATTTTATTTTTTAAATATCAATTGTTATTTAAATATGTTGATTTGTCACTTTCTTTGCACTTCATAAACTACCAAAAAGTTTATATATAAGTCATATATAACTAATAAATAAGTGATTATATATGGTAAATGTTTCAACAATACAACTCAAAAAGAGTGTTATTGAAGACTTAAAAAAGGCAAAAGAATATCCTAGGCAAACCTATAATGAGCTTTTGGAAAAAATGAGCAAAATTTTTGCCGCACTTAAGGAAAGAAACCAATATGATGAATTTTTGCATAGGATCCAGCAACCAAAAATGAAAGAACTCTGGAATAATAAGGAGGATGAGGCGTGGGAGAATGTATAAATTTGGTGATGTTGTTTTAGCAGAAATGCAATTTACCGATACTTTTGAAATAAAAAAGAGACCAGCAGTGGTTCTTTTTGAAGAGTATGGCAATGTGGTCGTAGCTGGGGTAACAAGCAATACAGAGATGAGAGGCATTCCATTATTAAAGAAAGAAGGGGCAGTAAAAGAAAGTGTAATAAAGCTTAATTATATATTTACAATCTCAGAAAAGATGATAAAAAAAATGCTTTTTTCATTATCTCCTGAAAAGAAAAAACTTATTGTCTCTGAACTTATGAGGAAATTGGGTTAGGAGTGGGTTTAAAATAATTGCGGCTGCGTTCAAAAAGTTAGGCTGTGCCTTTTTTAGGGGAGGCGGGTGGGAAGAATCAAGTAAGGATATTTATTAAAATGCTGTGTATCATAACCAAGAATTTTTATGCAGATAAATCAAGATGCAGCATTTTGTCTAAAGTTTGCTCTGGCACAGCCGATTAAAATATTTTGAACGCAGCCAAATAATTGCACATTTTATTTATTGGGCATTTACTGCACAATGGTTTTTTCTTGCAAATATTCTTTCCCAGCTCGACTAATAAAGCATGATACTCATTAAATAATCTTTCATTATTATGGCTGCGTTCAAAATCTCGCTTATGCTTCGGATTGCCATCGGTTCGCATTTGATTATAATTAGCACAAGGCGACATGCTCAGAAACCCACAGACTTTTCTGTTTCGGTTTCTGGCACCAACTTCGTTGGTTCCCCGTGAGGGACATCCCCCTTGTCGCGTTCTTTCAAAACTAATAAGATGCTCACAAATTGATGGCAATCTACATTTTGAACGCAGCCCATTATTATTTAAATTTTTCATAAATAAGCCCTGCAGCCCGTCATAAGTATCTTCCTTAAAACCAACCCTGCCCATTATCCTTCTTGTATAAGCATCAATGACAAATATTGGTTTTTTTGCAGAATAAAGAATTATAGAATCAGCAGTCTCAGGACCAATACCATTAATTGACAATAATTCCTCTCTTAATTTTTTTACGCTATTATTGAAGAATTCATTAATATTTCCATTGTAATTTTCAATTAAAAATAATGAAAAATTTTTGAGTTTCTTTGCTTTTTGGTTATGATAGCCAGAAGATTTTATTATCAATGCCAGTTTTTTATTATTTATCTTCAATATTTTTTCTATATCTATTAAATTGTTTTTATTTAACTGAATAATTGCTTTCTCAACATTCTTCCAGTTTGTGTTTTGCGTCAATATAGCCTTTTTAGTTACTTTTTCTCCATTTCCAGATATTTCAGCTTGTCGTATCTCAGCCCTTGTTATTACCTCCAATTCTTGTTTTTTAAATGGTCTACCAAGCTTTAACTGCTGGATAGCCCTAACAACATTAGGATACCATTGTGTTCCTTGAGTCAGGATGGCTCCGAAACATATTTCCAAAGCTTCTGACTCATTTTTAGGAGCATTATTATGATATTCACATAATAAGGTTTTATTGTTTACAATAGGCCACCAACCCTGAGGACCATATATTTCATATAATTTATAATAAACTTGCATTATTTTTTCCATTAATTTAGATTGAAAAAGATGGAATATATAAAGAATTCTACAATTCAAACTCATCAATAAATCCAATAATTAATTTGTATTTTTCAAGAAATTGAAATCCTTTGCCCGTTAAAGTTATGTATTTTTTACCTTTTTTATCTTGATTTTGTTTAATGAACCCCTTACTTAACATTTCTTGAAAATATTCAGCAAAGCTCTGGCTTGAAAGATTTGATTGTCTTAATAAGGGTGTTGGCTTTATGGAATTATGATGATTCTGGATAATTTTCAAAAAATCATATATTACTTCCAAGCGATCTCTTTTTTTGGTCATTTTATCCATTTAACTACTTTGTAATAAATTAAAATGAATATTGCCACAGATAATACCTGGAACAATATTTTTGCCTCAAAAATAAAAAATCTTCTTGGACTTAAAACAATTAAATTAGTAATCCAAAATATAATTATCAATAAATACAAAATTCTTGTCTGAGAAACCCTTTTCCTTTTTATGAAAATTGTAAAAGTTATGATTATTGTAAATATCAATAAAATAAGCTGAAGAATGGAAATAATACAGGGAGAGTTTGTAACAAAAGCCACAATAGAAAATAATATGGCTGTAATATTCGAGAAAATAAGGAAATATTTATTTTTAATCTTCCTCCAAACAAGGCTATACGTCAAGTAAAATAGTGCCATAGTGCTTAGATAGCCAACAGGCAGCATAATAATCGGTAAAAAAACCTTCCTTGGCAAGTAAATATCTAATGTTACATTAGCAATTGACAACAGATGGAGAATAAACCTTGATATATATGCTAAACCAAAAAACAGGAAAGTATTACGAAAATAATGAATTCCCTTGTGTTTTGTCAAATCATACATTTCTTTTGTTTTGTAATATATCAAAAAACAGAGAAAGACAATTATCACAGTATATATAAATTCACTCCCAAACCTAACTGGATCGAAGAAATGATGTAGTGGCATAATTATCACCTAATACATACTTTTATTTAAATCTATATATAAAAAAAGTGGACTTAAAATGTATATTTTGCCTTCTTTCTGTTTATATATAACTATTACTTTATCTGGTTCTTATGAGCACGATAAACATTGGAGAAGTTGATCATAAATTAATCGAGCGATTATTATTTGAAATTATGAAGGGTGGAAAAAATGCAATCAATAGTCAAAATGGTTTTTGAGAATGTAATTATCAGATTTGATAGGTATGGGTTTATCCATATACAAACACAAGGAGGTACAAGAAAATGAAACAAGCAACAATATTTGGTCTGTTGGCGCTTATGGTTGTTGGTTTAGTCGCAACAACTGGTCTTGTAAGTGCTTACAGAGGAGATTATTCAGTAAAAGGCCCCGACTGTAATGAAGAGAGACATGAAGCAATGGAAAATGCATTTGAGTCATTAGACTACGATGCATGGTATCAATTAATGACAGAGAATGGAAGGCATCCAAGAGTTGTAGATGTTGTAACAGAAGACAACTTTGAAACATTTGTTCAGGCTCATGAAGCAGGAGAAAACGGCGATTATGAAACTGCTGCAGAGCTTAGGGCAGAACTTGGCTTAAACAAGGGTAATGGTCCAAGAGATGGAACTGGTCATGGGAAAGGAATGGGTCAAGGCAAGGGACAAGGAATGGGAAGGAAATAATCCTTCCATTTTTTTATTTTTCATAGTTATGAATGGAGGTAAACAAAATGAAAACACAAAAAAATCAGAGATATTTTGCTCTGTTGGCACTCCTGGTTGTTGGTTTAGTTGCATCAACTGGTCTTGTAAGTGCTTACAGGGGGGATTACTCAGTAAAAGGTCCCGACT
>DAOVKD010000038.1 GCA_030631975.1 Candidatus Woesearchaeota archaeon | reverse complement strand
ACGGCATTCCTAAAGTGAAAGTAGCTACTGAGGATACACCTGCAAATCCTATTAATTATTATGGCTTTACAAAGCTTGAATGCGAAAAGCTTATTGAATGGTATTCTAAAATACATGGCATCAAGTACGTCATACTTAGGTACTTTAATGTTGCAGGAGACGTGCTTGGTTATATTGATCCAGAAGCTGAGAATATCCTTCCGATACTAATGGAAGTGGTAACCGGGAAAAGGGATAAGCTCACAATATTTGGGAAGAATTACAGAACAAGAGATGGCACATGCATAAGGGACTATATTGACGTGGATGATTTGATAAGAGCGCACGTTATTGCAATAGGTAAGGGAGACAATGAAATCATAAATCTTGGAACTTCCAATGGGGTAACAGTTAAGGAGCTTGTAGATGCAACTATCAAAGTAACGGGGCATAATTTTGACTATGTTTATGGCAGTAAAAGGGCAGGGGATGCTCCTGCTTTGATTGCATCAAATAAGAAAGCAAAGAAAATACTTAAATGGCATCCAAAAAAAACTATCAGGCATATGATAGAATCAACCTATAAGGCATACAAACATTTCTAAGAATTTGGGTTTTTGAGAGGTTAAAATTTCTGGATAATTTTGTTTGTAAGCCTTAATTTGCCATCCAGGGCAGGTAATTTCAACTGGTGACATTTTGTCACCGTTTCACTTCCTTCTTCTCTAAGCCTTTGATTTAGCTTATTCCAGTATTTTCTTGCCTTCTGATAATCAGCCTGATCTGTTAGAACAGCAATTATATCTATCACTGAGAAATACCACTCTTCATTATACCATATTCTCCTGATTAAAATTTAATGGTTGTTTGTTTGACGAAAATCGATAATTTTATATAGGCAATAAAACAATACATTTAATGTAATGGAAACAGTAACAATACCCGAAGAAGAATACAAAAAACTCAAGAAATTGGAAGAGTTAGATTTTGATTTAATCAGACAATTTGCTAGTAGCTTAGAGGATTTAAAAGAAGGGCGATTTAAGAAACTTGCTTAGATATATCTTCTGCTGCTTTTCTGAATTCTTTTAAATTATCTTTAATATGGTTTATTGTAGTTTGTTGATCTTTCTTTCCACTCGCAGCAACTAATAATACCACTTTTAGGTCTTCATAGACTAGATAGTAGACTCTTCTTTCTTTTACTCTTCTTTCCCTTAGAAAAGGATAACTTAACTGATCGCCCAATAGCGGATTTTCTTTAAGCTTTTGTGGAATCTTATCAGCTATAGCCTTGTAATCTTTGGGCCATTTACCGATTTCTTTCAAATAGGTATTTGTACCAATTACCTTGTACATAAAAGGGATCAGAGGGTAATTTATTTATAAATTTAACCTATTAGATTTCAAATAAGATTGCTGCCTTAAAATTATGCTTTCCTTTTTAAAGGCGTATATACTGTTTTTAGCTATTTCTAAGTAGTAAAAACCAAAAGCTTTATAAAATTAAATGAATTACTTTGCTGGATGGTAATGAAAAAATTATTATTGATTGTTATTTTGTTATGTTCTTTTGTATTAGCTGGCTGTAATTCACAGATAACAGGGTATTCTTTTAAGGATGTTACGGGGGAAGGCAGCTTTGTGACAAATGAGACTGTGATAAATGAAACAACTGATAATTCTACAAATGATAATGCAACAGCCACTGAAGTAATTAACCAATCAAATGAAGTCTTATTCAAATTCAAAAATACCAGTTATTCACTTGTGGGCTCAAAAATCACATTAAAAGGTTTCTTAATTGTTAACAGGAAAGGTGGGCCTGTAAGCGGAGCTTCAATTGATATAATCTGCAATAACAACAGCCAATACAATGTTGTAACAGATGATGATGGAATGTTCTCATTATCCTTCTTTTTATCTACTAAAAGCAAATGCAAGTCAGGTGATGAAGCATGGGCAGAGTTTGTATTCAAAGAAAAAACATACAGGAGTGAAAGCATAATCCTGCCAAAGATAACATATTCTGGAGGCGGAGGCGGTGGTGGCGGAGGCGGAGGAAGTTCCGGCATTACATTCACTGGTTTAACACCTCCACAAGAAACATGTACAGACGGAATACAAAACCAGGATGAAACAGATGTAGATTGCGGTGGAGTATGTACTGCATGCCCAGTAGAAGAAACATGCGATGATGGAATTCAGAATCAAGATGAAGAAGACATAGACTGTGGCGGTGTTTGTCCTGAATGCGAGACATTTGATGAACCAGAAGAAACCTGCTCAGATGGAATCCAGAATCAAGATGAAGAAGACATAGACTGTGGCGGTGTGTGTGATGAATGCCCAGTAGAAGAGACATGTTCAGACGGTATTTTAAACCAGGATGAAGAAGACACAGACTGTGGCGGTGTATGTGATGAATGCCAAACATTTGATGAACCAGAAGAAACATGCGATGATGGAATTCAGAATCAAGATGAAGAAGACATAGACTGTGGCGGTGTGTGTGATGAATGCCAAACATTTGGTGAGCCAGAAGAAAGCTGTACAGATGGAATTCAGAACCAAGATGAAGAAGGAATTGATTGTGGCGGAGTTTGCCCTGATGAGTGTGGCCAAAGAATACCTGAAGAAGTGCCTGAATTTTCAACACTGACTGCGCTTCTTGCATTAGTTGGAGCTGGAATTTTCTGCTTAATAAAAAAGAAATAAACTCTTGTTAAGCTTTTTAAAGATGTTTATACTATTTTACCTATTTCCAAGTAGTAATAATAGAAAGGTTTATAAATGATTGATAACTTGACTATTACTTAATAGTAGTTATAAATGTAAAAAATGGACCCTCAAACTATTTATAAATTAGCAGTCATATTTTTGTACAGTTACTTTGCTACTTTATGGTCTATTCCTTATGTTATTGCTAAATCCAGGAAATATGGCTATATGGTTAGCGACCAGTACAAAAAGAACAAGAAAAAGATTCCGCTTCTTGGCGGAGTTTCCATGTTTATTGGCATTCTTATAGCATTAAGCTTATCAGAAATTCTTTTGGATCCCTTGAAATTAGGAAGCTTGTTCGTATTTTACTTTGTAGTAATTGTTTATGGGCTTTACGGGCTGCTTGATGATATGTTTAAATTTAAGACAAGATATGACAAGATACTGGTAACTTTAGTATTAACTTTGCCAATAGCATCCTTAATACCCGACACTATAGTGCATTTTTTTGGCTATTCAATAGATCTAAACGGATTCTATGCATTATTGTTTGTGCCTTTGTTTGTTATGTTTGTTGCCAATGCCATTAACTTGCATGCAGGCTATAACGGATTGACTTTAGGCTTAGAGCTTATACTTTTGGCTGCAATATCAATAAAAGTTTGTATGAATCATGGCTTAGACTCTCTTTTGTTTATTATCCCGGTATTAGGCGCTGTTATTGCCTTTTTCCCCTCTGTGTGGAATCCTGCTAAAGCGCTTGCAGGAAATGTTGGAGACTTCCTGGTTGGAAGCGCAATTGGCGGAATATTAATCATCAACAATCTTGCATGGTTTGGCTTGTTTATACTTATACCCCACATTATAAATTTCATTATGGACACATATACAATACTAATCACAAAAACCCCTGATGTTAAATTCGGCAAATTAAGAAAAGACGGCACAATACAGGCTCCCCATTCAATGAAATACAAATCTTTGAAGTTCCTGATAGTAAGCTGGTTCAGATTAACAGAAAAACAAGCAACTTTGGTTTTGTATGCATTAACTGGAGTGTTTTGCGTAGTTGGATTGATATGGTTTTAGGTGAGATAATGCTTAATAAAATTTTTAATAAAATTCAGAAAGAAAATCGGAGTAGGAAATTTAATTTATTTACAAGCACATTTGATAACTTAGAGAAATATAAAATTCTGGATGTTGGATGTGGTGAAGGTACTTTTTTGGAAGAAATGAATCCTTATAAAAATAATATAACTGCTGTAGATATAAGTGAAATAAATATTGAGCAATTTAAAAAAAATCATCCTTCTATAAAAATTAGTCAGGGAGACGCCAAGAATATGGATTTTGATGATAAATCCTTTGATATACTATTTTCAAATGCAGTTATTGAACATGTAGGAGATATTATTGAACAAAAAAAATATGCTAGCGAGATTAGACGAGTCGGTAAAAGTTATTTCATAATAACACCAAATAAATGGTTTCCATTTGAACCACATTATAGATTTCCCTTATTTCAATTTATACCAAAAAAAATTCAGAAATTGATTACAAAAATTTTCTCAATGGGAAATTACCCAAGAGGTTGCTGGGAAGACATTAATCTTCTTTCAGCTTCTCAATTGAAGAGTTTGTTTCCAGAAGCCAAAATAATAAAGCTAAGAATGACAATATATCCAGAAACATTGATTGCAATTTATTCTGATAAACTTAATAGGGAGGTTCAAAGTGAGAATATTGATTGATATAGTTCACATGGCAGATGTGAACTTCTACAAGAATGCTGTAAAAATACTTAGGAATCAAGGCCATAATATTTTCATTTCCGTTATGAATCGCGGAAACTTACCAGAAATTGTTAAGAAAGAATATGGGGCAGTTACAGTTATAGGAAAACATTCCAAAGGCAGTATAGCCAAAAAAGCATATTGCAATCTAAAAAGAGTTTTTGCATTAAGAAGATTTATTGAAAAGGTTAAACCTGATGTTGTTACCTCTTTTTCATATTATCCGGCTGCAGCAGTATTTGGTAAAAATATTAGAAATGTCATATTTCATGACGATGCTGAATACAAAAAGCAATTTAATTTATGCAAATTGTTTGCACAAAGGCTTGTTATACCGGACTTTATCCCTGTTAATGCCAAGAATATCAAGAAATACCATTCCTATAAGGAATGGGCATATCTAAACCCTGCTTATTTCAAACCAAACTCTTCTGTACTGAAGAAATACAATTTAAGAAAAAATAAATATGTATTCATTAGGGATATAGCTACTGTCAGTCTTAATTATAAGAACAATGTTAATATTGACTACTCAATAATATTGCCTATTCTGCGTAAGAAAGGCTTAAAGATAGTTGTCTCACTTGAAGATAAATCCCAGAAATATAAATTTAAAGATTGTATAATTTTACAAGAGCCAGTAAAAGACTTTTATTCTTTAATTTACTATGCCCTAGCCTTAATTTCCTCAGGAGATACGATGCCCAGGGAAGCAGCATTGCTAGGAGTCCCTGCATACTACCTTGGAAAGAGAAAAATGTCAGTAAATAAAGAATTAATTGGTCAAAAACTAATTGTTTCTCTGAATAATGGAATTTCCCTTAATAAAGAACTTGGAAATCTTTCCATAAAATCGAAAGAAAGAGCAGTTAGAAAAATCAAATCCTATGGTAATAAGCTTGATGATACAACTGAAGTTATAATGAAAGAGGTTACAATATTATGAAACTGTCTTATGAAGCGGCCATATTATTTGCAAAAAGCTATTTTGAAATGAGGAGAAATGAACTATGATAAACGAAAAAGAAACTTTCAAAGAAGATTATAAGTATTTCCTTACAAGAGTAAAGAAAGCTAAAACTATTTTAAACGAGTTAAAGAAATACACGACGCTAAATCCAAATAAAAAAATAAAAGTTTTAGCAGTCGGTGGAGCATATGGTTTCATAGAATACAATTTAGCTAAATGGACAAAATGGAATATTATTACAAGCGACATAGAAAAAAACCTAATTACAAAATACCCCATACTAAGGAAATATCTTGACGTGAGAGTATTAGATACAACAAAATTGCCCTTTGAAAATGACACATTCGATCTTGTTATATTTAATCATGTTATTGAACATATACCTGATTATAAAAAAGCACTAAAAGAATTATACAGGGTGTTAAAGCAAGATGGCTACTTCTACCTTGCAACCCCAAATATTTATAGAAAACTAACCCATCCAAAAATTGTTTTTGCAAAAAAGAAAGGAATTTCTGATAATATTAGAATTGCTCACCATATGGGATTTTCAAAGCAAGAATTAGAATCTTTGCTTTCTATATTTGGCAGCATTAAAAACATCACTAAGGATCATATGACAAACAATCTAAAGATTTTTGGCAAAATAGCTATAATATTGCCTAAAACAATTTTCCATAGATATTCACAAACAAATGTGTTTGTATGCAGAAAATGAAACCCCAAATTTTAATTATTTCGGATTCAGATCCAAGGAAAAAAGTAGTTGGAGGAGTAGGGGTTTATTCCTATAATCTTGCTAAATACCTAACTAGTAAAGGTATCAAAGTAATTTTTATAGGTAAAAAACATAGTGGTAATATAATTAATAAACCGAAAAATATGCAATTTATTGAAGTAAATAAAAAACCAAATCAATCCAATTATATTTTTTTGAAAAATCTTTTCAAAATTGCAGGTAAGATAAAACTAAACAATAATACAATCATACATGCGCAAAGGCCTGATTGGATTGTTCCTTTTTCAAAATTTAAAAATAAAAAGGTTGTAACTCTGCATGGAAGCCACTCAAAAAACGTTTACTTGAAGAAAGGTTT
>DAOVKD010000155.1 GCA_030631975.1 Candidatus Woesearchaeota archaeon | reverse complement strand
TAAAGAGAAAGAAGGCATGTTAAACTTCCAGGAAAAATATTGTTTTTCCACCATTTCTGTGAATAAGTTTGTTGAAAAACGGGCAATTTATTTTTTAATTAATTGATCTGCACGTATTTCTAGCATATTGCACAATTTTTGGGCAAAAAGCTGCCGCTTTTGCCAGTAATGTTCTCATTGACTATTGATGAAATTAGAGTTAATAATCTTTTTAAAGACGATAACTCTTTGATGTGAATTTTTATAAGGGGCTAAAGTCCCTAAATGTGGCTTTAATAAGACATTATTTAAGTTGCATAGAATATTTGACTGGTGGGGGTTAGGAAAATGGAACGTGTTTTTTCTTTTCCAAGAATAGGAAAATATACAGAAGTTTTTATACAAATGTTAAAGAGTTTCGGATTAAATGTTTTGACGCCACCTCCCATAACAGAAAGGACAATAAAACTTGGAGTAAAGCATTCTGCTGATATGATGTGCTACCCTTTCAAGGTAACTTTAGGAAATTTTATTGAAGAAATAGAACAGGGCGCAAACTGTTTGATTATGTACGATTCAAGAGGAAAGTGCAGGCTCAGACATTATTGGATGCTTCATGAACTAATATTAAGAAACATCGGGTATGACTTTAAAATATATCCTCTCTGCCTAAAGAATCTATTAAAGCTGATAAAACAGTTTAATCCGGATCTTTCTTACTTTATTATTGTTCGGAAATTACTCCAGAGCTGGAAGAAATTAAAAGAAATTGAAGATCCCCCTCTATACACGATTAAAGAAGGAGTAAATATCGGGATTGTTGGTGAGATATACACATGTTTAGAGCCTGCTGTCAATTTGAACATTGAAAAAAAGATTAAAAAATTTGGCGTTAATGTCTTCAATACAGTTCGTTTATCTGATTATATTAAAGTAAGCACTAGGGCGAGTCTTTTAGAAAAAAGAAGTTACAAAAAGAAGGCAGCAAGATATTTAAACGGACCTCTTGGGGGGCATGGATTTGAAAATTTATATAATGCACTGTTTTTATGCAATAAAGGGATTGACGGGATAATACACCTCTTGCCTTTGACCTGTATGCCTGAAACAACAATAGAACCTGTATTAGACAAGATTTGTGCTGATTATAATGTTCCGCTCTTGCGCCTAATGGTAGACGAAACAAACAGCGAAGTTAATTTTGACACAAGAATCGAAACATTTGCAGAAATGATTAAAAGGAGAAAAAAATGAGAAATGCATATTTAGGAATTGACGCTGGAAGCACATCTGTAAAGGGCGTGCTATTGGATGATGAGAAGGAGATAATTGATTCTGTATACCTGAAAAATAAAGGGATTATAGAAAGTGCCATAGAGTGTCTTGGTAAATTAGAAAATAAAATCGAAATAGCTGCTTGTGGCATTACAGGCAGCGGGAGAAATTTTACAAATGTGCTAATTGGTGGAGACGTAGTTAAGACAGAAGTTCTGGCTCACTCTATAGCAGCATTGGAATATTATCCACAAGTAAGAACCATTTTTGAAATCGGAGGCGAGGATTGCAAGATGATGATAATTGAAGATGCTGTTCTAAACAATTTCAATATGAACAACATCTGTGCTGGAGGGACAGGCGCAATGATAGAAACAATTGCGAGCAGGATGGGCATACAAATTGAAGATGTTGGTGAATTGGCGTTTCAGAGTAAGAATCAATTAGAACTGCCAGGGAAATGCGGGATCTTTTGTCAGTCTGCTGTTGTGAATAAGCTAAACACAGGAGTTAATAAGAGCGATATCCTGATGGGAGTATGCAGAGCGTTAATAAGAAACTATCTTACAATTTGTAAAGGAAGCAAATTAAAGCCACCTTATATTTTTCAAGGAGCAACAGCGAAGAACAAGGCTTTAGTTAGGGCACTCGAGGAAGAACTAAGTCATCCTGTTATTGTTCCTGAACAATGTGCATTCATGGGTGCTATTGGGATTGCAATGATGGCTATGGAAGAAGTGCCAGAGAAAACAAAATTTAAAGGATTTGACGCTATTCTCAGCGCAAGCTATGATGTGCGCCATTTTCAGTGTGTTGATTGTGAAAACAGATGCGAGGTTGTTCAGATTTACCAGAACAATGAGCTTGCTGGCTGTATAGGGAGCAGGTGTTTTAAATGGGATAATATTAATTTTTCTTGTCAGAAACCT
The DNA here is from genome assembly GCA_030631975.1 of Candidatus Woesearchaeota archaeon. GTDB lineage: Archaea > Nanobdellota > Nanobdellia > Woesearchaeales > GW2011-AR4 > JACPJP01. The sequence continues at coordinate 701 of DAOVKD010000155.1, read as the reverse complement.
CAAATTAGTTTAAGGCTCTGATAGGTCAATATGACTTGAATATTGAGATTATTCTGCCATTGCTAAAGCATTAATTTCATAAAACTTAGGGGAAAATAGATATAAACTTAGCATGATGATAGAAGATACTGAAAAAATTATAAGGAGGATTTGTGAGTTAAAAGAATAGTTAGAGTTTTAACTCTACAACTCGCGCAAGATATTTTTATTATATATAAGATTAGTAGGCTTTTCAGATTAGTTTTCCTTTCAATCTAGGTGACATAGTTTTAGCTGTTTTCAGTCTGTTTTGGGTTGCAATTAGAAGCCGCCTGTTGTCAGCAAAATGGACGGTTATAATAATAAAAAAAGCAAGAGTTCACTCCAGCTATTAATTCCACATAAATCCCCATACGCGAGAAATTGTAGGAAATAATTGGGCCTTGGTTGTACGATATTGAGTGTAACATTTATTTGGCTATTTCGGCTTTGTTAATTCATTATTGCTAAATTAAATATAGTAATAAGTCTCTGCGTGTCAAATCATTTAACCTAGTAACCCAATTTCGTTCTGTTGACTTCAAATTTTCCTGTGATATAAGTTTTTTAGAGAGGAAAATTGCAAATTTACAAAAAAGCAACTAGAGTATAGATAAAGAAGGCGGTAAGAGATGAGACGATTTCGGCGTTTATACTATGATATATTTTCCCATTTTTATGAC
>DAOVKD010000039.1 GCA_030631975.1 Candidatus Woesearchaeota archaeon | reverse complement strand
TTTCTAAAAAGAGGTCTGCTCGTCAGCCGCGATATATTAAGTTATTTGGAGAATGAAAAAAACTTATATGAGTTTTCCAGGCTGATTGAAGGAGAAAATTCCAAAAATATAGCTGTTCTCAGTGATAAAATAAAAGATATTTTAGGGTGTGAACAAAATTTACGCTTGAACTGGCATGAGCTGGAAAAATTTAAAGCAACATCAGAAAAAAAAGGAAGCAGCAGCAATGCTCTATTCAAACAGATTGCAGTTCATGAGGCAGGTAACGAAATCAAAGAGGAAGTGAATACATACAATAGCTTGAAAATAATTTTTTCTTACGACCTAACGCCAAAAAAAAGAGAAGCAAACGACTTTATACAGTATTTTAATAATAGATACAAGGCAATAGAAAAGATTCTGAAACAAAGACAAGAATTGCAAAATACGACCTCCATAAACAGACTGATCAACAAAAGAGACAGGGAACAAATATCTGTTATAGGTATGGTGGAGGACAAGCATCAAACAAAAAACGGCAACTACATCCTAACCATAGAAGACAAAACAGGCCATATAAAGGTGCTTGTAAACAAAAACAAACCAGATTTGTTTAAGATAGTAAAAGATGTTGTATTGGATGAGATAATTGGGATAGTTGGAGTGAATGGCAGCAACATAATATTTGCAAGTAATTTGTTATTTCCAGATGTACCCCTTACCAAAGAAATAAAAAAAACAACAGAAGAAATATATGCTTTATTCTTATCAGACCTCCATGTAGGCTCCAAAAATTTCATGGAAGAGGATTTTAACAAATTTTTGAAATGGATAAACTGCGGCTTGGGCAGCAAAACACAAAGAGAAATAGCATCAAAAGTCAGGTATATATTTATTATTGGGGACTTGGTTGATGGCTGCGGCGTATATCCTGGCCAAGAGAAGGAACTTGAAATAAAAGATATAAGAGACCAGTATAAGGTGTGCGCAGACCTTCTCAGCAAAATCCCAAAAAAAATAAAATTGATAATATGCCCCGGGAACCATGATGCAATGAGACTGGCAGAACCACAATTGCCCCTTTACAAGGATTTTGCTGAGCCCCTTTATAATCTGCCGAATGCGGCTATGGTATCAAACCCCTCTATGGTGAACATACATTCGTCAGATAATTTTTCGGGCTTTGATGTTTTGATGTATCATGGTTATTCATTTGATTTTTATTTTGCAGAAGTAGAGTCTATAAGGGATAAAGGAGGTTATGACAGAGCAGACCTCCTAATGAAATTTTTGTTGCAAAAAAGGCATTTAGCGCCTTCATATACTTCTACGCTGCACGCTCCGGATACAAATCTAGACTATTTATTGATAGATAAGGTCCCAGATTTTTTTGTTAGCGGCCACATACACAAGGCTGCGGCGGCAAACTACAAAAATGTCACTTTAATTTCAGGAAGCTGCTGGCAAAGCAAAACAGAATTCCAGGAAAAGGTAGGGCACAACCCAGAACCCAGCAGAGTGCCTATAGTAAATTTACAAACAAGAGATATAAAGATGTTGAAGTTTGGGGAGTAAATAAAAGCAAGAATGAAGCGGAAAGCCACAGACAATTTTGACTCGCTTTCCTGTCATTTTTTTTGAGGAAAAAATGAAAGAAGAGATCAACAATTATTTCAAGGAAATAGAAAAAGAAGTCACAGCCACGTATAAAGTAGCAAACAAAGCAAGAAAGCTGGGATTTGATCCTGAAGAACAAGTGTGTGTGCCCATTGCTAAAAACATGGCTGAGAGAGTAGAAGGTTTGATAGGAGTAGTAATACCTGATATTATAAATTCAGGACTGTCAAAGAGGATACAACAAATAGAAAAAAAATATGGGAAATTAGACTGGAGGGTAGCTCTTTCTATATCTCTGGAAGTTGTTAATGAAAAGTTCTGTAAATTTGAAGATAAAATAAAAGCAATGGAAGCAGGCATAAGGGTTGGGCTGGCATACTTGACATTAGGGGTGGTTTCAAGCCCATTAGAGGGGTTTGTAGAATTAAAATTGAAAAAGAGGAAGGACGGAAAAGAATATTTTTGTTTGATGTATTCAGGCCCAATAAGAAGTGCTGGCGGGACAGCAGGGGCCCTTTCTGTGGTTATAGCAGATTATATAAGAAAAAAGAAGGGTTATGGGGTGTATGATGCCACAGAAAAAGAAATAAGGAGAATGGTAACAGAACTTAATGATTATCATGAGAGGGTCACAAATTTACAATATTTACCTAGTGAGAAAGAGATAAGGTTTCTTGTTAAAAATTTACCTGTCCAGATAGATGGAGACCCTTCCGAGAAGATAGAAGTATCTAATTACAAAGATCTGGAGAGAATTGAAACAAACAAAATAAGGAGCGGCTGCTGTCTTGTGTTGGGGGAATGTGTAGCGCAAAAGGCATCAAAACTTTTTGGCTCAATCTCCAGATGGTCAGATGATTTTGAACTTGGGCACTGGTCTTTCCTAGAACATTTTATTTCTTTGCAAAAAAAGATTAAAGCGAAAGATGAACTAAGTACAGATAGGGTGCTTCCAGTATATACTTTTATTGAAGACTTAGTAGCAGGAAGGCCTGTTTTGACATACCCCTTAGCAGACGGCGGATTTAGGTTAAGGTATGGAAGAAGCAGAGTTTCTGGTTATTCCGCAACATCAATACATCCGTCCACTATGCATATATTAAAAAAATATCTGGCAACAGGCACACAACTTAAGATAGAAAGACCCGGGAAAGCAACAGCAGTAACAGTTTGTGATAGTATTGAGGGGCCCATTGTAAAATTACAGGATGGCAGGGTTCTAAGGCTGGATGACGAGAAGATTGCAAAAAAAGTAACAGATGAGATAAGCGAGATATTATTTTTAGGGGACATCTTGATAAGTTATGGGGACTTCTACAACAGAGAGCACACATTACTTCCTCCAGGTTACTGTGAGGAGTGGTGGGGTTTAGAGGTTGAGCGTGCTGTTGTAAACACATTTGGGGCCCTAGACATGGAAAAATTAGCATCTCTAGTAGAAATTGAAAAAACCTTTCTGGAAAGGCTGTTCAAAGACCCAATAGACACTAAAGTAAACGCAAAAACAGCATTCATAATATCAAGAAAAATAAATGCTCCATTACATCCAAAATACACATACCACTGGAAACTTATATCTGCAGAGGAATTTTCTGATTTATCAGAACATATTGCTGACTCGAGATTAACCTCAAATGAAGATGCTGTGACAAAAGTGATCATCACTTATGATGAGCATTTAAAATTGATTCTTGACAAGTTGGGTGTTCCGCATCTGGTTGCAAACAACGAGTTTATAGTTATTGAAGATGACGATGCCTATACTATTTCTGAAATCTTTAATTTAAAGAAGAACGCAGAAAAAGGTATAACCGGAACAGACCAGGAAACAAATAAAAATCTTGATGGCCTTTCCCTTGTAAATAGGATTTCTGGGGTGGAGATCAAAGACAAATCCGGGATTTTTATTGGCGCTAGAATGGGCAGGCCAGAGAAAGCCAAAATGAGAAAATTGACTGGGAGCCCGCATGTTTTATTTCCTATAGGTGAGGAAGGAGGAAGATTAAGGTCGTTCCAAAGCACTTTTGAGGGCAATAAGATAACAGCAGAATTTCCCCTTTTTTATTGTGAAAAGTGCAGCAAAAAAACAATCCTTAGTGTATGTGAGGTATGCGGCAGGAAAACAAAAAGAAGATATTACTGCAACACATGCGGATTAGTAGACAGCAAAGAGTGCAAGCATGGATATGCGGCAACTTACACAAAACAGACAATAAACATCAAAAATTATTTTGACAGCTATTTAAAAAAACTCAATATTAAGACATACCCAGACCTTATAAAAGGGGTTAGAGGAACTTCAAATAAGGATCATATACCAGAACATTTCATAAAAGGTCTTTTTAGGGCAAGGTACGATCTTTGCGTCAATAAAGAGGGGACAATAAGGTATGATATGACTCAACTTCCCATAACGCACTTTAAACCCAAGGAAATAAACGCCCCTGTCGAAAAGCTTAGGGGGATGGGTTACAAAAAAGATGTTTTTGGTGTTGAACTTGCAAATGAGGATCAAATACTTGGGCTCATGCCTCAAGATATAATATTGCCTGCGTGTAATGAAAGCCCGGAGTTAGGAGCAGATAAAATTCTTTTGAAAGCTGCTTTTTTTGTTGATGATATGCTAAAAGAGTTCTACAAACTTGATAAATTCTATAATATGAAGTCAGAAAAAGACCTGTTAGGAACATTAGTTGCGGTTCTTGCCCCGCATACGTCTGCGGCGGTTGTAGGGAGGGTCATAGGATTCTCAAGGACTCAGGGATTTTTTGCTAATCCAATGTTTCATGCCGCTACTAGAAGAGATTGTGATGGGGATGAAGCTTCAGTAACGCTGCTTATGGATGTTTTGCTCAATTTCTCAAAGCAATATCTTCCGGATAAGAGGGGATCTACGCAAGATGCGCCATTAGTTTTAACATCTAAGCTAATACCTGCAGAAGTGGACGATATGGTTTTTGATTTAGATGTGTGCTGGAAGTATCCCCTGGAATTTTATGAAGCTTGTATGAACTTTAAACAACCGCGGGAAGTTGAAATTGAGCAGTTCGGCAAAAGATTAGAAACAGACGACCAATATTGTAACTTTGGTTTTACACACAATGTTTCTGATATAAATGCTGGCGCAACATGCTCTGCTTACAAAACAATACCTTCTATGGAAGAAAAACTCAAGGGGCAAATGGAGTTAGCGGATAAAATAAGGGCTGTCGATGAATCGGATGTGGCTAGATTGGTGATAGAGAAACATCTTATTAGGGACATAAAAGGAAACTTAAGAAAGTTCTCGATGCAGCAATTCAGATGCAGCACATGCAATGAAAAATATCGCAGGCCTCCGCTTGTAGGGAAGTGCTTAAAGTGCGGCGGAAGAATTATTTTTACAATATCTGAAGGCTCTATAATAAAGTATCTCGAGCCGGCAATATCGCTGGCGGATAAATATAACCTGCCTGCATATTTGAAGCAAAGCCTTGAACTCACCAAAAGAGGTGTGGAAAGCATGTTTGGCAAGGAAAAGGAAAAGCAGGAAGGGCTTGGCAGATGGTTTGGGTAGTTAGAACTCCTCTATATCAAAATCCAAATCGTCTGATTATAACCTTACCTTTGACTTTACAGCATGCCTTGCTCCGCATGCAGTGCATTTCAGAAAACTAAAGTTTCCTTCTTTCTCTATTTTTGTGTCTGGTTTGCCGCACTCGTAACAGAATACATAAGAATTAGCATACTGCTTTATCTTTTCATTAATCCTGGATGCAGGGACTTTAGTTCCCATTATAACACTTCCGCTCTTTTTTATTTCTCCGGGTGTTGCCAACTCCCTTAATATGAACTTTAACATGCTTTCAGGTTCTCTGCCAAGGGCATCTGCTATCTGTAGAAAGTTGCTTATTACTGTTCTATTACCCTGTATATGGCCTCTTGCTTTGGGTATTTCAAACCTTTCTTTCTGGAAAACATGCTCAGGTAACTCTTTCCTTACCTTCTCTAAAAGCTTTTTGTATTCTTCCATGTTTGTTGGTATTTATTGTTCATATTTAAACTTAATTATTGTTGCTGCGGCATTTAAAAAAATATATAAACAAGGTGTATTCTATGCAAGCCATGGTATTAGAATCTTTACTGAACCCTTTAAAGGCTGAAAAGGAGCCTTGGGAGATGTTCTTTATAGGCTTTCTTTACTCATCTATAGCTATACTGCTGTCTTTGTGGATTTTTAAGGAACAGGCAAGCTTAATAATGGTATTTTTTACAGTTATGGCGTGCTTGCCTATAGTTTATAATACAATGAAGCTTGAAGAGAGCAAGGATTTAGCAATATCCCGGGAGAGTGCTCTTTTAAAAGAGCATAATAAGGCAGTTGTTTTTTTGATGTTTCTTTTTTTAGGTATAACTCTGTCTTTTGTAACATGGTATGTTTTCTTGCCTTCTGAATCTTTAAACTTTGTTTTTGATAAGCAAACTGCCACAATACAAGCGATTAATAATCAGGTGTCTGGAAACGCTTACCAGCAATTTTCTACATTTTCCAAAATACTTCTTAACAATATCAAGGTTTTGTCGTTTGCAGTATTCTTTGCTTTTGTTTATGGGGCAGGAGCAATTTTTATTTTGACTTGGAATGCGAGTGTTATAGGTGCTGCTATAGGCAATTTTATAAGGTCTAACCTAAGCCAATATGCCGGCGTTGTAGGATTTGAGAAATTTTCAAGCTATTTTAATGTGGCATCAATAGGACTTCTTAAATATGTTCTGCATGGAGCCCCGGAAATACTTGCATATTTTTATGGAGGTTTAGCAGGAGGCATAATCTCTGTCGCTATAATAAAAAAACATTATAAAGACAAAAATTTTTCACATATTCTTTTTGATGTTTCTGAACTCCTGCTGATTTCACTGGCATTCCTTCTTGTTGCAGCCTTTATAGAGGTCTATGT
>DAOVKD010000030.1 GCA_030631975.1 Candidatus Woesearchaeota archaeon | reverse complement strand
ATATTATTAAACTCAGACTTTTTAAACTTTGCTATTTTTAAACTTTGCTATATTATTAAACTCAGACTTTTTAAACTTTGCTATGTTTTTTTGGTGGCTGCCTTTCCTGCGTTACAAAAACTATGAATAAAATTAGCAGGATTATCAAAATTACTGATCCAATAAATTCCCCTTTACCTGTGCCTTCAAAAAAATCAAATGTATCCTGCAATAAATCCAGGGCATCAAGGAAAATGAAAGCCAAACCAAGGAAGACTATAATCATAAATGTTGTTTTCCATCCTCCTTCCAGGAAAACTCCATGAGGCTCTTCCTTAAAAAATGAGCCTACCAGGAGAAGGAACAAGATAACTAAAAACAGCAAAACAACAAATTTTGAGGATACCTCTGTTATTATTTCTACAAGGTTTGAAGACGCCACTACAAGAAAAGCAATTACAAAAGCAGCTACAGAGTTCAGATTTTTCTTTGTATATTCCCTGCCTTCTATTTTTTCAACGCCAAAAACTTTTGTTCTTTCCAAAAGCGCAAAAACAATGGTAAAAACAAGAAGGAAAGGCAATACTACATCAAACACGCCTATATCGTTAAAAAACTCTATAATCTCTCTAAACGGACTCGCCATCTTTTTATTAACTCTTTGGTCTGATTATTTATAAACTTTTCGAAAATATTATTATTAATATATGTCTCTAAATTGGGCTGTGCCTTTCTAGGAGAGGCGGGCGGGAAGAAGCATGTTTAATCTGAAATTAAAATGCCGTGTATCTGAACGCAAAACTCTTTAGAAATTATATCAAGATGCAGCATTTTGACTTGCCCTGCATATGACATAGCCATATGCCCGCTTGCAATACCGCTCTGGTACAGCCCATAAAAAGTTATCATGGCTAAAAATCAAAAAACTTTATAAAACAGTGTAATCTACAGAGTTAAGAATTTAAGAATGTTAGACAAAAAGGAATTTGGGAAAATAAGGAGGGAGATAGCAAATTTTGATATTAAGAGAGAGTCAATAATACAGGAATCAAGGGAAGTGATAAATCTCTCTAAAAGAATTATTTACGCGCTGCACAGAAATGATATTAAATCTGCGTCTTTATATGTAAAAAAGATTGAAAAAAAGAAAAAATCTCTTAGCGCCGGCATGCAGCTTGGTACAAACATAAACCAGACAGCTTTGCAGGAGTATGCTGAGGCATTGTGCTATTACCATTTTGTTAAAAATAAAAAAATACCGACAAGGGCTTCTTTAAAAATTGGTAATGAGAGCTATTTGATGGGTTTATGCGATTTAACTGGAGAACTTGTAAGAAAGGCTGTAAATGATGTTATAAAAAAGAATTTTAAGCAGGCGATGAAGATTAAGGATTTAGTTGATGAGATTTATGGAGAATTTCTTAAATTTAATTTGAGGAATAGTGAGCTTAGGAGGAAGTCAGACCAGATCAAGTGGAATTTAAAGAAATTGGAAGATGTTGTTTTTGAGCTGAAGATAAAAGGGAGAATATGAGGTTAAAAAGAACAAATAGCTGCGGGGAACTTGCAAAAGAACATATTAAGAAGGAAATTTGCTTAATGGGGTGGGTATCTTCTAGCAGGGATCATGGCGGTATAATTTTTATTGATTTAAGAGACATGTATGGACTTACACAGATAGTTTTTGATCCAGGGCATAAGAAAAAAGAGCACTGTGCTGCTGAAACATTAAGAAGGGAAGATGTTATTGCGGTAAAAGGAAAAGTAAGAGCCAGGGGTAAAGGATTAGAGAATCCAAAGCTAAAAACCGGGCAAATAGAAGTTCTTGTGGATGAAATAGAGGTTCTAAATAAGGCTGAGACACCGCCTTTGGAAGTAGAAGATAGGATTGAAGCGAATGAGGATGTGAGATTAAAGTATCGCTACCTTGATTTAAGAAGGCCATGCATGCAGCATAACATTCTTGTAAGACATAAGGCAGTTAAGTTTGTCAGGGATTATTTTGATAATTTGGGGTTTTTAGAGATTGAAACGCCTATCCTTGGAAAATCAACTCCAGAAGGGGCAAGAGATTATTTAGTTCCCAGCAGGGTTAATCCGGGAAAGTTTTATGCTTTACCGCAAAGTCCGCAGATATTAAAGCAGATCTGCATGATTTCAGGCTTTGATAAATATTTTCAGGTTGTAAAATGCTTTAGGGATGAGGACTTAAGGGCTGACAGGCAGCCGGAATTTACGCAGATAGATATTGAAATGTCTTTTATTGAGCAGGAAGATATTTGTTTAGTAGTGGAAGGTCTTATAAAAGGCGTGTGGAAAAAAATTTTAGGCAAGGATGTAAAAGTTCCTTTCAGGAAAATAACTTACCAGGAATCAATGGATAAATACGGCACAGACAAGCCTGACTTAAGGTTTGGCCTGAAGCTTGTTGATGTAAGCAATGCTGTAAAGAAAAGCAGTTTTGAGGTTTTTACAAATATAATTAGAGGAAAAGGGAAGGTTAAGTGCATTAATGCGAAAAAATGCGGAGGTTTTTCAAGAAAAATACTTGACGAGCTGATAGAATTTGTAAAGATTTATGATGCAAAAGGCATGGCATGGATGAAGGTTACTGAAAAAGGTTTGGAAAGCAATATTGTTAAGTATTTTAATGAAAAAGTGCAGAAAGAGCTTATTAAAGTGACAGATGCTGAGAAAGATGATATATTATTATTTGTTGCCGACCATAAGCACCATATTGTGGATGTTGCATTGGGTCATTTAAGGAATGAGCTGGCAAGAAGATTAAAGCTTTGCGGTAAAGGGCATAGTTTTGTGTGGGTTACGGATTTTCCCCTGTTGGAGTTTGATGAAGACGAGCAAAGGCACGTTGCTGTTCATCATCCTTTTACAAGCCCGAAAGATAAGGATTTGAAGCTCTTAGATTCTGATGTTGAAAAGGCAAGAGCAAAAGCCTATGATTTAACAGTAAATGGTGTTGAAATAGGCGGCGGTTCAATAAGGATTCATAAGCCAGAGCTGCAGAAAAAAATGTTCAGGATTTTAGGAATTTCTGACAAAGATGCAATGAAGAAGTTTGGATTTTTAATAAATGCCTTTAAGTATGGCGCTCCTCCGCATGGAGGCATTGCACTTGGCTTGGACAGAATAGTTGCAATATTGACTGGAAATACATCAATAAGAGAAGTCATTGCATTCCCAAAAACAAAAAACGCAGAAGATTTAATGATGGAGACTCCTTCAGATGTTGAGGAGAAGCAGTTAAAAGAATTAAACATGAAATTGGATTTGGTTAAGAAGGGATAAACAAAATTTTCTTAGGGTAAGGGGCATATAACATCTGCAAATTGCTGTTCAATTCCCGATGACAGACTTCACCAATAATCAGTCGAGACGCTGAGCAATATCGCTATGCGTCGAAGAAGTTTGGACTGGCGACAAACCAAGTGATTTTGACTCTTAGGAAGCTATTGAGCGGAGTCGCATAAACGAAAGTAATTAAAAGTAGTGCTGAATAAAATTACCATGAACTTAACTAGATGGGCTCTGAGACGATGGAAGCGTGGTAGCATAAGATTAGCGTATAAACTTGGTTATGATCGAAGAATTCTGAAGTACATCGAAAAGAATGTAATGGTAATCTTAGAGCCTGGTTGGCCAAACAAAGGAAACTGGTATGGTTGGGCCATCTACGGAACTGAAGATAGAGATGGTTTGGAAAATGCAAAACACCATACTGAAATCCTCGTTTATAAAAAAAATCTCTCTTGTTTGAGCCGAGAGGAATTAATCAGAGAATTCGAACGTAGTGGCGTACCAAAAGAATACATACAATTGCTTACTAAGGCTACAAAACGAATTCCTCAGCAAGCTTTATTTGAGGTTATTAATCAAAGTGGAATGGACCATGAAATAATCGGTCACTGCTATCACTTTTTAGCTAGAAAACCTCATGGTGAAGAAGTGGCGTGTAACATCCAAGTACAATCCGCAAATAAGCGGGCAGGATTGTTACATCCTGTTTGGAAGCTAATCGCTAGATTTGTACCAATAATTATGTACATGCACAAGAGAGACGAAATTAAACTAGGACTATAATTTTTCGACTCCGCCATCTAGTCCCTTCCCAGCCAAAATCGTCCTTTTAGTGCCAGTTTGAATTGAATAGAGGTTATATAACACTTTTTGGAAAATTTCGGCTTATCTGGATTGAAACTATGGAATTTTAATTTATGTGAAATAATTTGCAGGGTCTTATGTCTTCTTATAGATATTATAGATATTCTTTCTGCGCCCTATAATTGCGGCTTCTGTCTTTTTGGAATCAGGATTTATGTCTGCAATTACCCTCACAAAGTGGTGAATGGAGGAAAAATTGAAAGTTAAATTTATAAATCAGTGAATATTTCCTGCTGTTATGGCAGCATCAACTATGGCTGGAAGTACTGGCCAGGGATTGGCGGAAATAATAAAATCCGATCGACTATTGACTGAGGTTTTTACCACCCCTCAAGGATTGGAAGGAATAACAGAATTCAGAGAACTGGTTAAATTAGGTGCTCCTATTCCTAAAGTTTTGGTATTATCTACTGACAAAATCGTGAAAGATGCATATCTTAGAGAAATTAAGCTTAGGGATTACATTAGAAATACAGTCATTCCAAGCCTTGAAGAGGATACTTATATTCATATAGGGGAGGAAAGAGTACATTCACGTAGTTCAGGAATAAGTCGCGCTTATAACGAATACAAAAGAAGAGACTAAGCCCAATTTTCTGAGTAATAACGATGTATAACAAATGCAATATTGAATTAAACCCAATTTCCTATTTCAAAAGAGAATTTAAAAATATGGTAAAATCCTTAGAAATGTTTTGCATTTCAAACATGAGCGGTGAATGATGGTTCTTGATTGTAAAAGCTGTTAGTTCATAAGGATATAATAAAGCAACATTTTTCTTAACGGGAATATCTATAAATGCCCAAGAAGAAGAGGCTTCAGACGTTAGTCTGGAGAGTTTTACTTCTTGGAACGTGTTGGAGGGTAAATGGATATTTGCAAAGCAAACTATTTGGGAGAAGTTTCAAGAATTAGATGAGTAATAATTAAACATAACGATGTTATATTCCCTTGCCGAGGTGAGCGACCCCGAAATGCGACAGCGTTTCAGGGTGGAGCGAACACTCCTGGCAAGGTCGAGGATTTTTGGCGAAGCCAAAAAGCGGAGAAGTTCAGAATCAGAAAAAGCCCGATAAACTTATAAACAATTATCTTAATAAACTAAGATATGATTCATGATATTACAGGTTTACATCATTTTCACAAGCGAAAAAGGATTTATCTAAAACATGAACTTTATCCTCATCCAAATAAATGGAAGAGATTATTAGATACAATAATTTATCCAGTTGCATTGATAGGTCCAATTTTAGCAATACCACAAGTCCTAAAAATATGGTCAGAAAAAGATGCTTCTAGTATTGCACTTATAACTTGGGTCTTATTAATAATACCTGCCTTTTTGTGGGTTATATATGGTTTTTCCCATAAAGAAAAACCCATTATTCTTAGTAGTTCAGCTTGGATACTAATTTACTTGTTAGTTATTACGAGCAAGATAATCTATGGTTAAAGGGCTTTTTCTGAATTGAACATAATTCCTATTAGTTTCTCTCGAATACTTGGAGGGGTTGGATTTTAGTGCAACGTTCGGCGAAGCCGAAAAATCCAAAGTTTGAGAGCCCGAGCTTTTTATCAATGAACTGCGAAGCAGACAATATTTTAAGGGGTGCCCACCCATTTTTGTTTATTGTTAACTTAATAGTAGTTACTAACCGAAAGCTTTATAAAGATGGGGTTAACACTAAATGTAAGGATATTAAAATGGCATTTGATTTCATAAAAAAATACTTTCCAATAAAAGCAGATTCATTAGATAAATTTATAGAAGTTGTTGAAAGAGAAGGTGGAGTTTCTGTTATTGCTGAATCAAGGTTTAAGGCAAAAAATGGAACTTTTACTGCATCAGTAGGAACAATTGCCAATTATGAATATTCTACACGATTTCAATCAGAAACTCCAACAGGGAGACCAATAATCTTTGATGAGGTTTATGGTTCTAGATTTGGAAGCGAACGTGGTTTTGTTGATGCAGAAAACAGAGGATTGTATGCGTTAAAAGGACTATTAACTGCAGATGAGAGATTACAGGGAGTTAGACAAAGATTACCAAATATAGAAACAGCATTAGTTGGTCCAAGAGGAACAATGGATGAAGCAACTCATCAAAGAATGTACGAAGACGCAAGAAAACATAATGTAACTCCATTTTAAATTTCTTAATAATTCTTCTTGACAAAGTCAAGACTATCTGTTGCGAAGCAACTGTAGGCACCCCCGTTTATATGAGGGCTCTCAAATTGAAACTAACATAGGATAAGTGGAATTTTGTTGTTTTAAAATTAGTTGCAGGTTTATAAAAAGTTTGTAGTCAGGAAAATTTTTAATAAAATATTGAGTTCCAGCAGATATTAAATCAAAACTTCCAATCACATTTAAATACTACTAAATAATCCCATTTCTTATGCAAATAAATCTGGTAACAAGCAACCCTGGAAAGGTAAAAGAGTTTAAGGCAATATTAGGAAACAGTATAACAATAAATCATATTAATCAGGAATACAGGGAATTAAGAAGTGACAGACCTGAAGAAATAGCAAAAGACGCGGCAAAAAGGCTTTCATTGCAATTTAAAAAACCTGTTGTTGTTGAGGATTCTGGTTTGTTTATTAAAGCGTTAAATGATTTCCCTGGAACATGCTCTTCTTACATCCATAAAAGAATTGGGCTTGATGGGATTTTGAAGTTAATGGAAAGCATTGAAGATAGAATTTGTTATTACAGGTCTGCAGTTGGTTACTGTGAGCCTGGTAAAGAGCCTGTAAGTTTTTTAGGGGAGGAAAAAGGCAAAGTTGCAAAAGAAGTAAAAGGAAGTCATGGTTTTGGGCATGATCCTATT
>DAOVKD010000016.1 GCA_030631975.1 Candidatus Woesearchaeota archaeon | reverse complement strand
TAAATGGAAATGGTATTGACAATAAATGGAAATGGCATAAAAAATTTATACTCAGAAAAGGCAGTACTAAGGCAATACTATACCCTTTAGGCTATGGATGCAGCCTTTTCTGACCGAACACCTCCCAAAAGATACCCCAACCTTTAGGCTGCGTGGTTGCGGGAGGAGCTCATAATAAAATTATATTAAAATGTTAAGTACAGTTCCTAAGTATACTCTTAACATAAAGGGCTGTGCCAAAGCGGTGTTGCAAGCGGGCATGCAACTACGTCGCATGCAGGGCAAGTCAAAATGCTGCATCTTACTTGCTTAAATAAAAAACATTTGGTGAGGATACACAGCATTTTAATCAATATCATTGCATGCTTTTTCCCACCCACCTCCCCTAAATTAGGCACAGCCCCTGCATCCACAGCCTAAATGGTACAGTATTGCCTTAGTACTGCCTTTTCTGAGTATAAATTTTTTATGCCATTTCCATTTATTGTCAATACCATTTCCATTTATTGTCAATACCATTTCCATTTATTGTATGTTATGTAGCCAATTGTCAATGCAATGCCAAAAATCATCAAAATTATTATGGGTTTGGAGTAAGGATTGTTAATGATTCTAGAGTAAAATGAAAAGCTGCCGGGTTCTGAAACTTGAATATTTTTTGCAGAAAGCAGGAATTTACAGTTATCCATTGCCCTATCCAGCAATACCTGTGCCTTATCATAATTATGATTTTTTAGTTCCTCTTTTGCCTGCTCAACCAGTTCATTCAACTCAAGACATTCAGGATTGAGCCTCATGAAATCCCTTACGTATGAAATTTGGCCGCTTACATTTTCCAAAACATTAACAACAACCAAAGCAGAATCGTTAATTTTCGGATCGGTTACATCAGCGAACACTCTAATATTGAAATTAGTTAAAATATTGGGCGAGGTAAGAGTCAGCTCAACATTTGTTGCATCCTTTGCTTCGAGAATGCTAATGTAGCTTTTTGTAAATAGTATGCTGATATTAGCTCTGCTTGGAATAGCGCTGAGCGTTATGTCCTTCATGGTGTAATCTTCATTGTTCTGCAAAATTATTGGAATAATTATCTCTTCATTTGGGCCTGATTTAATATTTTGAGGAACAATTAATTCAATTGATTTAGATTGGTTAATTATAATGCTTCTGTATACTGTTCCACCCCCTCCCCCGCCTCCCCCGCCTCCGCTGCTGCTGACTACAGTGGTGCCTGATGGCTCTGCAACGTCTAAGAAAGTAAAGGAAATGTTATTGCTTGAAACATTTGCTGTGCCATCTGATGCAGTAAAAACAACATATCTGGTTCCATAAAAATCGGCATCCGGAGTTATACCTACCCTATTAGAGCTGTCAATCGAGATATCAATATTACTGACAGCAGAAGCAGTGTAGCTAAGAGTGTTATCTGTGTCCAAATCGCTGAAGAAATCATCTAAATCAATATAATTTAGGTATACAGTATCTTCTCTACCTGCAAAATCTGATATTTTATACTGGATAACAACATACTCTATTGTTGGCGTGGTGTTTGAATTGTTGGTTGACAGTATAGCCTTATATTGTATATACCTGTCACTGGTAGTGTTTATCAGGGTGCCATTTGGATTAGTGTAATTGATTGTATTATTTCCTGTGAAGTTTGTAAAGGTTGCATTATCCTGCGAGGATCTGACTTGGAATATAATGCTTGTATTTTCAGGGCTGTTTTCTTTCCAGCTTATGTTGAGGAAAGTTATATTTGTATTAGAGCTTAAATCAATAACCAAAGATGTGAAATTTCCTTCTGCAAAATAATTAGCGCCGTCAGATTTTGCCAGAGTTATGTTGCCGCTTTCAGCAGTCAGGTTAACATGGGATAAAGCGCCCCCTGAGAAATCTGATTGGGACGATTGATTTTTTATTCCATATTTTGTCTTCCTGTTTGTATCATTAACAGTAAGATCCCAGCTGTGAGAATCATTCAGAGAACCGTCAGAAACCACTATTGTTACATTATAGCATCCAGCTTCTGTATAACCCGGTTCATACAGCCAAGACTGATTTGTGCTTTTTTCAGCCAAATTTAGTTTCCATGAATAGTTAATTGGATCGTTATTAGGATCGCTTGCAGTAACATTAAATAAAATAGAAGAGCCTTCTGCAACGCTTGCATTTGCTGCATTAGGGGTAAATGAAGTTATGGTTGGGGCTGTAGAGTTTAAAACCTGAAATGTTATAATTGTAGAGTTCATATTTAAGCCATCGCTCACAGAAATATTTATGCTGTAATTATTTATTTGGCTGCTTGCAGGAGTAAAATTGATTATTCCTGTTGAATTGGTTATATTAAAAATAGTTGAGTTATCTGAGTAAATTAACGAATCGTTTTCGTCATCAGTAGCATTAACATCATAGTAAAATAAAATACCTGCTGTAGCATTTAAATTAGGTATTGCAGGGTCAAAATATGGAGTATCATTTAATAATGTTATATTAAAAAATACTAATTCAAAGTCAGCTAATGGGCTGTCATTGACTGTAAAGTTTATCCAATGCAAACCAACATTTTGCTGAGCAGGTGTAAAGTTTATTAATACAGAGGTAGTATTGACAGTGGTTAAGTTAAAAATTGTGGTGTTTGCGCTGAAAGTAAGAGTATCATTATTAGCATCTGTCGCATTTATTTGCAGTATAAACAAGCTATCTTCCTGAAAAGTGTGATTTCCAATTGTGGATAAAACCGGAGCAGTATTATTATTAATTATAAAAAATACTAATTGAGAGTCGTTTAAGGCTGCATCTGAAACAGTAATATTTATTGTATGGTTCCCTGTATTGTTTGAATTAGGCGTGAAACTTATTAATCCTGTAGTTATATTAACATAAGTTATATTAAAGAATGTGGAATTGTCAGAGAAAGTCAGATTCTCATTGTCCAAATCAGCGGCTGAAACATTCAGCGTAAATAATCTGTCTGTTCTTAATGTCTGATTTGGAATAGCTGTTAAATTTGGAGCATTATTGACATTAAATACGGTTAAATTAATAATTTCAAAATCTGATGCGCCATTTTCATCAGTAACCGTTATTTTTATAGTGTGATTTCCAACATCATCATTCTCCGGCAAAAATGAAAAGTTTACTGTTTTATTTGATTCAGTATAATTTACAACAAACTTACCAAAGTTTGAAAAATTGCTTGAAAATGTTAAGGTATCATTATCAGCGTCTGCAGCAGTAACATTCATCCTGAAGTAAGTTCCTTCAGTTGCATTCTTGTTCCCTATGGCTGTAAGATTTGGAGCGCTATTTGCGGTTATATTAAAATAGATTAATGCGCTTGTGTTAACCTGGCCATCATCAGCGCTTATATTCACAGGATGATAACCAACATGGCTGCTGTTTGGGGTAAAATTTATAACACCTGTGCTTGAATTAACATTAAATATAGTGGAGTTGTCATAGTATGTTAAATTATCTGAGCCTGGTTGAAACTCATTGTCAGGATCTGTGGCATTTATGTCGTATACAAACAGCACATCTCCAAAAAGCGATTGATTTGTGTAATTAAAAGCAGGCGCGTCATTCACACTTGTAACATTAAGCGTTATATTGTTGCTTTTGGTTGTATTAGTCCCGTCGCTTGCTGTAAAGTAAATGATTTCTACTCCAAAGAAATTATTAGCTGGAATAAAGCTTACATTTGTTGTTGAAGCATTTATTATGATAGTAATATTAGAGCTGTTGCCAATAGCAGAGAATGTTAGATTTGCTTCACCGCTGCATTCCAGATTATCTAAATCTGAAAAGAAATTATTTAAGGTCAAATTATCAGTTAAATTTGTATCCTCCTGCCATGTTATATTCCCAAATGTATAATTCAAAATCGGGACTCTGTTGGTGTTATTAACAGTAACATTCCATAATTGAGTATTATTTTCGTTTGAGGTATCATTAACCTTCAGCATAACTGTATAGAATCCAGCATCACAAAGACCAGGAGTATAATTCCAGGTTGCGTTTGAAGATTTTAATGAGCCATTTAGATACCAGCTTGTATTCATGGTATCGCCTGCATCGACATCAGTTGCAGTATAATTAAAGTGTAAAGTGCTGTTTTCTTTTACTGATATGTTTGTTTCTGTGGGATAAAATGAGGTTATGTTAGGGGCGTCGTTAACATTTGAAATGTTAAAGCCGATGGATGCGGTTATATAATCTAATGCCGGATTAGTTTTATTTTTTGCTATAAGAAGATAATAATTTCCATTCCAGCCAACTTCATCATTAGTAGGTGTAAATTCCATTACCCCATTTTGAGGATTAATTGTAAGATTTGCATAAGGATTTTCTTGCACTGAAAAATTAACTGAAGTTTCTTCGCAAGTTACATTTATATCATAAGTCCAGTATTGATCTTCTGTAAGATTAAACATTGTTCCATCAAAAATATATGGATCAAAATCAAACGACGCAGCAGCCTCAGCCGTAAAACTAAGAGTTAAAATTAAAAATAATAATAACAGGATAATACTAAATTTTGGCTGATAAAATAAATTTTTCTTTATAGTCATCTTATCCCCTTCATTTTTAATTTTTTTTTGTTGAAATTCACCGCATCATTTGCCTATCTTTGAAATAAAATACACCAATTTTTTGGCATATCTAATCAGCATAATAACATCTCTCTGGGTAAGCTTTAGGTCTTGATAGCTTAACAGCTTATTATGGAAAATTTCTAAATGCTTTTTTGCCATTTCATTCATCTTTATTGGCAGCAGTTTTTGTTTTAGCTGTTTAACAGAAAAATCCTGATTTAATTGAAGCAAATCTCCTAAAAATTTTCTAAATGCTAAAATTAGCTCATTCAGGATATACTGCGTATTTTTGGCTGTTAAGTTTCTTTCTAACTTGTTTAGCCTGCCAATGGCAGCTTTAGCGGCATAATCTGCCCTCCTCTTTGAAATAATTCTTTTAAATTTGGGCAATGAGTAATATGAAACGTAAAATTTCCTTAATATTTTATGGCCGTATATATTTATTAATAATAACAGTAATAAGATTATTGCTATCCATGTCAATACTAGAGGGGTAAACAATCTTGAAATAATAGTGGGTTGTTCTACAACAGGACACTTAGTAGGGCAAGGGCCGCCGCAATCAATGCCTTCTTCTCCTTGATTTTGCCAGCCATCAGAGCATGTTGGTATTGAGCATATCTTATCTGGGTTGCAGTAACTGCTTTCACAGTCGGAATTTTGCAAACATTTTTTTCCATCAATGCACGCCCTGCAGGTCTTGCCGCCGCAGTCTATATCAGTCTCATCCTGGTTTTTCTGCCTGTCATAGCAGGTAAAGCATGGAGGACATGGCCCGCCGCAATCCGGTATATCTGTTATGCCCCTAGTGCAATCCTCATTATTGTTGCATATACCATCATAACAGGTACTAACATACTCGCATGGTTCTGTCTCATTAGGCTTGTTTTTAAAAGTACCGCAATTATTCAAATCATAACATGTTCTAGTTCTGGTTCCATTTATACAATGGCCCCAAGGTGTGCAGTACCACTCCTCAACACAGGCGTATCCTCCTCCACCTCCTCCGCCTGCCGCCGCTGCTGGAGGCGGCGCTGCCCCTTCTGCAACATCATTTATTACAAGGGTAACATTATTAGAATCTGTGCTGTTTATGGGGTCATTTGCTGTAAATACAACCCTTCTTAACCCAAAGAAATTCATGTCAGGCATAAAAGATACTATGCCGTCACTGTCAATTACAATAAGGATATTGCTTACAGGAGTGTGAGTAAATGTTAAGGCATCACTATCAACATCCGTAAAGTAATCATTTAAATCAAGACCAGTTAATATCGTATCTTCATTCCATTCTAGATTTGATATATTAGATGTTAAGGTTGGAGGAGTATTTGTAATTATAACTTTATCTGTAACATTTTGTGTTATGAAACCTTTAGTCGTGCCGTTACAAAACACATTCCAAGAATAATTTCCCCTTGAACTGAAATTTCTAACATACTCATACAGATTAGAACTAGTATTAAGGTTCATATTCACAGGGCTTGTATACTGGCTTATATTGAATTTTATTTCACAAAATATATTAGTGCCATATACAGACTCATTAGTCTCATTATTGGTATAATTTGCAAAAAACATTACATTTTGATTGGCTAATTTTGTCAAATTTCCTCTTTTGCTGTCAGTATCATCCCAAATCTCTAAATTTGATGATTGATTTCCAGTTGCAGAATAATTTCCGAAACTATTCACAGTAAATCTTAATGTATTATCACTTAGATAAATATTTGAACAGGTAGTACTGGGGCATCCTTCACCATTCCTTAATATAATCGGGTTTGTTAAATTAAAATTAAATAAATATAACTTGAGTGAAAAAGTTACAAAACAGTCGCTTGTTAAGGTAAAGTTAATAGAGTTGTTTCCTATTTTTACCTCATTATCTATGTTTACACTATCAAAATTCCATCCTGTTCCTGAAAAATTAATTTGCCCATTTATGTTTCCGATTATAACATCTGATAAATTTGAAAACCTTGTGAATAATGAAAAATTAGTGGTTACAGAATTGTTAAAATTATTCCATATTGGCTCAACAAAAACATTGTCAATTGTAAAAAAACCAGAGGTTTTATCATGGAAAACATGGCAAATTGTTTCATTGCTTGCTCCAATCACTTTGACTCTGTAATTACAGTTGCCATCAGCAACTAATGTAGTATCCCAGCTGATATTGAAGTTATAGTCGCCATCGTATATATCCCCGCCAATTTCTGATGTTGTTGAGCTGTTTAAATAGGAAAAATTCAAAGTGTAGTTGGTTATTCCTAATGGATTTGAAAGGTTTGCGCTTATATTAACTGTTAAGTTCAGTATTTCACTGCCCGCAGGATGAAATAAGTTTATTGTGGTAGTACCATTATGAACACATAAGCTAACTTCACCTTGCACAGCTAAACCGCTAACCTTTTCTTCTGGACCTTGCTCCATATATTTTAACTCGTGATGGATCAAAATGAAATTATAAACTATAAAAATATTGAAAAGTAATATCAGCATTGCTATTAAGTTATTATAGTGTATCCTCATTTTTTGGCTTTAACCTCATCCTTATACTTCAGGACAACAGTCCTTACAGCGCCCCTAATAATTTCATTTTTATTAGAAAACAATCCTTTTGCGATTAGATAGTCTATCCTATCCATCATATCCTGGCTTATCCTTATGTGAAGAACATCCTTTTTGGGCATTTTATTATGCTACTTTTTATCCGTAAATTTTTCATCATAATATTTTGGCAATAAATCTCTAAGGCCTTCTCTCACTATTTCTGCCTGGTTGTTAAACAGCCCTTCATCTACAAGCAATTTCATTCTTTTCTTTAGTTTGTTTCCAATGGTTACATGTAACAATGGCTGCATAGCCAAATCTTTATCAAATGGGTATATAAATCTTTTTATTTAAGAACGGTATATATATCAAATATATATCAGATATGTATCACTAATTTGTTTTTAAATTAGTTTTTGACAGAAATAAATTATTGCTAATATCAAATTCAATTTATGTTAATAAAGAAAACTGTATACTCCAGTACAACTATCAGCTTAATACATACTAATTGCCGCAAAATTTAAAAATAAAGTTAAACTTAATGAAATATCGTATTGTAGTTTTTAATAACAAATCCAGTAATTGCACTTAAGAATGATTTTTTATTTATTGTTGCAGTTATATTTTTTGTTTCTCCAATGACATTTTCATTATCTATTGGCGTAACCTCACATCTAACTATATCGTTTTCATTAAATCCTGTAAGAAATTTTTTATTTATTTCAATTAATTCATTGTTTACATACCATTTGTAAATAAGTGTTATCTCATCTGGCTTTTCATCATTAATATCAACAACACATCCTAATTTACTATCTTCATAAACAATCTCTGGATTAAAATAAATATCTGTTATTACTGGTGGTCTATTTACTAAATTCAAAGTTACAATTCCAATATCTGAAACAACATCTTCAGAAGCAGCTGCAATAACATTAATATATATAATAAACACTATAATTAACAAATTAATTCTAATTATTTTCTTTATATTTAGCATGATACAGAATTAATCACAGAACTATAATAAGTTTTCGTTAAATTGCTTTAATTATTGAATAAAATTTTTTTGAATATTATTGCTGCTGTTCCGGTATAATTTCCATAATTAGCATTTTCAGGAGCAGAAACCTTAAAAATTACCCGTCTATTTTCATTTTCTTCCAAAATAAAATCATTTTCAGAAATTTTTACCCAATCTGCAATATAACCTGATTTTAAAATTATAACCTTTAATGGGCGGGCGGCGCTGTTATTTACTATAATAGACCTTTCAGCTGATGTTCCGGGCATTATCATGCCAAATTTCATTGCATCTGTATCTGCATTAAGTCCAAAGTGGTCATTAACTTTTATGAGCATATCTAATGTTATTATATTTTCTGTCATAAAAGAATTATAAAAAAAGTAGGTTAAAAAAGTAGAAATTATAACAGCAAGTGTCAATAATAAAAAAAATTTGATTATTTTCATTCTCTTAGGCAAGGATACTACACACGTTAGTGTGTAGAGGAATTGCCTTGCATTCTCCATAAACTTTTTTTACCATTTTAAATAAAAGATGAGTGCGTAGCGGAATTATGGAGCACTCACCTAAACTTCGAGTTAGCGTTAGCTCCGCAAAAAAAAGCGCGGAGGCACTTAAAATGGAATTTGTAAATGTGGAACTTGAACATTATAACCATAAGGTTGGAATAAACTTTTGGTACCTAACATGGCAAACCAAATACCGATATGGCAT
>DAOVKD010000140.1 GCA_030631975.1 Candidatus Woesearchaeota archaeon | reverse complement strand
GCTGAGAATGATGCTAAAGATGCAACCTGGAGAATCTATCATCATTTCAAAAAACATCATAAAATGTTGAATTGGTAAGTTCAATAATAAAAATTCCAATAAATGCTCAAAAATAAAATTTTTGGCACCAATTATATTGGTTTCAAAAATACTATAACAATTATTTGATTAAGAGTTTAGTTTAATAATAATTATAAAATAAAAACGCAATAAAAAATCCAATAATAAAATTTCCATTAAATGGAAGATCCATAAAAATAAAACAATTAATAAAATAAAATTCGATAATAAAAACAATTCAACAATTAAAGTCCAATAAAAAATCAACAAAAAATTTACAATTAAAAATAATAATAAAAACAAAGCAATGGCGCAAAACTCATGATTATTAATTAATAATAATTTTTTCAATGTAATAATTTTTCAATGAATAATGATATTACAGTTAAGTATTAAATAATGAGTTAACAAATAATTGTGAAGATAAGATAAAAATAAATCTAATGCACGCAAAAATCGTAGATTTTTGGTGTCCCAAAAATTGCAAAGCAATTTTTTAGGATAAACTTAAAAAATAGATTAAGTGTAAAATAAAAAACAAACAACAATGAAACAATTAAATTACAATCCAATAATAATAAAAAAACAATAAACTTCAATAATTGAAAATAAAACAACAAAAAATATTCAATGAAAAAATAATTAACAATCAAAATCATTAAATAACAAAAATAATGTATTGAACAAAACTGATTAAAATGGATTTTGGAGACCTGAATTATGGACATCACCCAATGGTTGATTATTTCAACGCCATGGAGCCGGAATCTTATGGAATGCAGCCGGCTAACAAACCTGATGTAAATTTAGGCGTGCAAGACATTGGAATGAGCGTTCCTATGGGAATTTCTGCTTCAAATGTTGCCGGGATATATTCAAAAATAAGAATGGGCGCCGGTAAGTTAGAAATACAATTTCCAGGGTATAAAATAGGAAACAGAAATCAGCAGACACCCGGGGTCTTAGGAGAAGATCAGAGACAGGCTTTGAGAGAAATGCAGTTAGCAAACGAAGTAAGATTTACAACGCATGCAAGCTTTGGCATTATGGGGATGATGGGGAGGGATGAGAGAGGCAACTTCTCAGTTCCTGGGGCTTACCAGGATATGCTTGAGCTAAAAAGGGCAATTGATTTCCAGGCAGATATTGGCGCTGGCAGTGTAGTAGTGCATTCCGGAGAATTTGAAAGGCCGATGACGGATATGCACTTAGATGACGAAACTCATAATATGAACTTAGCCAGAGATGCATCAGGAAGATTACTGGTTAGGCAGGCCCACACCCAGGAATTTGACGCAAAATTTGATTTGCTGGACTCAAGAACAAGCCAGAAAATGGAAACTGTAGAGAAAGACAGACTAGTTTCTTATCCTGATTGGTTAAAATCTGAAAAGGATTATCAAGGATTTGATGTTGAAAATAAACCAGCTTTAATCAAAAAAGGCGATTATATAGATTATCAAAATAAAAAGATATTGAATCCCTACCATGAAACAAAAGGGAGGGTTCCAAAATATGATAAGGAAACAGGAAGATTTTCTGTTAAGCTAAAACATTTTGATTATTTTAAAAAAGAAGCAGAAGAATATAATGATTGGTTAAGAAACGATAAGGGTAGAGAGCCAAATTTTTATGAAAAAGTTTATCCAGAGGAAATGTTCCTGCGGGCAACTCTGGAAACACAGGAGGGGCATGCGCGAGGCTGGGCACTGCAGTATGGTTTAGACAGCCAAACATGGATTGATTCCCTTAACGCAATAGATAAAGCCATAGAATTCTACAAAAAATTAGATGAATCAATACCAGAAGAGGAAAAATGGAAAATTATGAGGGAAGATGCTGTTGTTAGTCTTAGGCTCGGTGAAGCTGCAAGACTTATCCCTACAAAAACAAAACATCCTTTGAAGATGCTCAGAGAGGCAAGAAGAGAGGCTGAAAGGAGTCTTGAATTTGCGAGACAGGCTTCCGGCGCTCAGGAGCAGCAGGCAGTTGATACGCATGAAACGAAAATAAATCTAATAACGCCAATTAAAAGGCTTGAGCAGCATGGCATGAGGATGTATGCTGAAGCTGGAATGCATGCTATGCAAAGGACAAAAGATCCAAATAATCCTATTGTTGTTACTGTTGAAAATCTGTTCCCGGAAAGGTTTGGAGGGCATTTAGAAGAATTAAAATGGATTATCAAAAAGTCCAGGAAAAGAATGGTTGAGATGCTTACAGAGCCTAAGATGCAGCTTGGTGTCAGCAGGATGCCTACTGAGATGTCAGAAGAAAAGTTAAATAAGGCAATGACACCTGGAGCAAAAGGAATGCTGCAGGAAAATCCGTTTTATAAGAATATAAGCAAAGAAGAAGCGGAAAAAATTGCTGAAAGGCACATTAAAGTTACTTTAGACACTGGTCATCTGAATATGTGGAGGAAATTCTGGCAGGATGATCCCAAGCTTAACCGCGAGCAGAATGATGCAACATTTAAGGGATGGTACTTAAAGCAGGTTGAAAGCCTTGCAAAAGAGAATATGGTTGGAAATGTGCATTTGGCTGATAATTTTGGCTATCAGGATGATCATTTAAGCCCTGGCCAGGGAAACGCGCCAATAAAAGAAACAGTGGCAATACTAAAAAAATACGGCTATGACAGGGCATTTACTGTTGAACCAGGAGCAGATGCTACAACCGATTTGAGTGATTTTCACGGATTAATGAAAACCTGGAGATTTTTTGGAAGCCCTATTTACGGCATGGGAGGAGAAGGCCCGCAAGTCCCCCAGAGATGGACAGATGTTCAATATTCATATTTTGGCCAGAACAAACCGCCATATTTCGTATTCGGTCCTTATGCGCCAAGCAATGACTGGACTTTATGGTCAGCAGTGCCGATGGAGTAATCGTTGCTACGCAACGATTTGGGCCTCCCATTAGTGCATTACAACATTATTTTTCCCCCCCGTATGTGTGATATAACTAATGCTCCATTAAAGGATGTGCCAGCCCCTGCGCACATTATAATGTATAGTTCACAACCAATTTATTCTTAATTTTAATAAATAATTAACAAAATTTAAAAATAACCAATATAATGCTT
>DAOVKD010000173.1 GCA_030631975.1 Candidatus Woesearchaeota archaeon | reverse complement strand
TTGCAATAAGGGCAAATATGGCTGCTTTTGAGATGAATAGGAATCTTGCGGGGTTTTTAAGAAAAGGTGGCAAAGTCAAGGTTATTGTTGAAAGCAGAAATAAGGCTTCATCCAAAAAATAGGGCTGTGCCTTTTTTAGGGAGGCGGGTGGGAAGAATCACGTAAAATCTTCTAATAAAATGCTGTGTATCTTTACAAAGTGTTTTAATATAATTAAATTAAGATGCAGCATTTTGTCTCACCCGGCATGCGACGTAGTTGCATGCCCGCTTGCAACACTGCTCTGGCACAGCCGATTAAAATATTTTGAACGCAGCCAGAGAAATACTAAACTTATTTATTGAAACTTGTAAAACCGCATTTCCCGCAGGTTTCCCTATCCTTATGTTTAGCCAGAAAAACTCCGCTTCCGCATTTGGAGCAGAACTTGTTTTTCCTCTCTGCCTTACCTCCAGACACCTGGTAAAGCTTCCATACCTGCATAGCTTTCTTTTTGTTCTTTTTCTTCTTTGCCATGTTATTACTCCATTAAATTATCTTATTTTTCATTGTTTTGAAAATCAAAGATACTAAAAAATCAGTGAGATTCGAGTGAGCTCGTGAATTGCATGCGTTAGCATGCCACTCGCCTAAAACTCGCTCACAATTCACGGATTTTTTGTATCAACGCCAACTCTTATGATTTCTAAACCTTTACTAAAACCACTTTAGTGGTGCCAAAAATCTCAAAAAGATTTTTGAGCATAGAGAAAATTTCACTATTTTAAACTAATTTATGAAATTTTCTTGTTAATTATTATTTTTGTTGTTTCTCTTCTTTTGCTGCTTCTTTCTGCTCTTTTGGCTCTTGCTTTGCCTCAGCTTTTGCTTTTGGATTCTCCTCCTGCCCAGCTTCCTGTTTAGACTCTTCTTTTTTAGCCTGTTCCTGCGGTTTTTCTTCTGCTTTCTCTTTTGCCTCTGCAGGAGCCTTTTTCTTGCCTTTTTCCTTAATTTCCACTTCTATTCTCTTTAAGGATTCTTCATTTTCATAAACATAAGCTATATTTTTCGCTTTCCTTAGCCCGTATATATTATAAATGCCTTTAACCACAATCAACTTTTCATCTTTGCCTAGATTCTTGGCAAGATTGCTTTTGATTTCTTCTCTTGGCGGAGTTGCTTTCTCAAATACTATTTCGGATTCCACCATCATTCTCGAGAGCAAAGGATATTCCTTCTTGTTAATAATTTTTAGTTCCATAGAAAAGTCACCTAACTTTTATAGCATATTCTCCCTTTACTGTTATGCCTATTTTGCCTGCAATTGCTGATTTGTTTGCATCCAATATGTGCAGTCTTCCCTGCCAGTTCAGGGAAAATTGATTGCTCTTGCATACCGGACATGTATTTCCATCAACAAAAATCTTGCACTTCTTACATGCTTTTTTTTTCATTTAAAACACCATTTTAAATGCCAGAAAAGCGGTACAAATAGTCTGTAGCTTTTCGTTGGTTTCCGGTAAGAAACCCAGAAAAACCATATAGATTGTCCTTTGTTTTTCGTTGCATTTTTGTTTTTTACTTTATTGCCTTATATTTTATTTTTTCTTTTTAGATTCCTTTTTCTTTGTTTCCTTCTTTGTTACTTTTTTTGCGGGCTTTTCCTCCTCTTCTTTTATCCAGTCAAGCCTTCCAAGTCCCTGTTGTCTCATCGTAAGACCTAATTTTGGATTCAAAGGATCCTTAAATGAAACAGCTATTATCCTTGCCCTGCAGATATCATTGATTTTTAAGGTTTTTTTGCTTTCTTTCCCAGACAAAGTTTTTTCCTTGCTGAAACTTACAAAATCATCCATTGTCTGGCTTATATGTATCATGCCGTCTATGGGCCCTAAGGTTATGAAAGCTCCAAAATCAACTATATCTCTTATCCTTCCTAAAACAATTTCCTGCAGCTCAGGTTTAAAACTCAAAATCTCAAATGCCGTTTCATAGTAAGAAGACCCATCTCCAGGTATTATAACCCCTTTCCCTATTTCTTTTACTCCGGCAACATCTATTACAATGCCAAGTTCTTTGGAAATATAGCCGTCATATTTCTTTTTTATGCTCTTTATAACTGCTTCTTCTGCTTCCAGGTTAAACAGGTTTGGAGGCACTCTCACTCTGTCTTTAAGTTCTATCTTATAGTACATTCTAATTCAAAGGATAAACGAGTGCTATTTAAAGTTTTCCCATTGTTTTTAATAATCCTATAACTTCCTACATAGTTTTTTGGTTTAAAAACACCACCATTTTCTTCTGTCTTAATATCATTAAAGCCACATTTTTTTGTCTTAATCTTGCCTTTAGCTCTTTGTCCTGCGTGGCAACAATAAAATCATTGCCAGAAGCCATCTCTAATATAACATCATCTGTTTTCTTACTGCCTTTGGTCTTTATTACCCTGATATTTTTAATTGCTATAAGCTTTAATGCTATTTTTGCAGCATCCCTGTCCTTGCCTTTCTGCTCATCAACAATCTTTTTAAGCTCCGCAACGCTCTTATCCAGAACAAAAACCCCGTAATTCAACGCAGATATTTTGTCTATCTGGCTAAATATGTCTACTTTGAACTGTTTGCAGATCATTAGAAAATTTGTATCTAATAGTATCTTCTTCATTTTCGTATTATTTT
>DAOVKD010000142.1 GCA_030631975.1 Candidatus Woesearchaeota archaeon | reverse complement strand
TGATGCTTAAGTTCTGTAATTTCAAAACTCTTGATTCTACTAATGATAAGGCTAAAGAATTCTCTAAAAAAGGGTTAAGCAATATTGTTATTGTTGCTGATAAGCAAACTGGAGGAAAAGGCCGCTTTAATAGAAGGTGGAGTTCTGAGACGGATGGTTTGTACATGACGATAGTTTTGAAAGAAGTGGATTTGGATAATGCCGGGTATCTTACACTAATTGCTTCTATTGCTGTTGCAAAAACAATAATAAGCTCGTCCAAACTGAATGCCGAGGTAAAATGGCCCAATGACGTTCTGGTGAATGATAAGAAGATTTGCGGGATTTTGACAGAAACTGTTTCTAATGCTGATAATTATGCATTAATTGGTATTGGAGTTAATGTCAATCAAAAAAAATTTGATAAAAAAATTGTTAATAAAGCAACATCATTAAAAATAGAGACCAATAAAAATTACAATATTAATAGAATTTCAAAAACAATAATAAAAGAATTCAATAATTTATATAAATATTACAATAAAAAAAATTATAAAGAAATAATCAATGTTTGGAAGAAATATTCGCATACTTTGGGCAAAAAAATAAGGGCAGTAACACTTTCTGGGGTTTATATTGGAGAAGCTGTTGATATTGATAGTGATTGCAGTTTAATATTGAAATTAGAGAATGGTAATGTTAAGAAAATAGCGGAAGGAGATATATTTGCTGCCTAATTCCCTAATGCCTTTCTCAGGTTGTCAGTGATTTTAGTTGATTTCATTGTTTCTTTGTTGACAAAAACATTCACTGTGTAGCCTTCTGCCACTGATTCATTATCGCTTTTCCTGATTATTTTATAATTAAATTTAATGCTGCTGTTTCCAATGTTTTCTATTGTTGTTTTAATTGTTATAATGTCGTTGTATTTTGCAGGTTGCTTGTAACTGCAATGGACTTCCACTACCGGGGCTATTACGCCCTGCTTTTCAAAATCATTGCAGTCAAAACCTGCCTGCCTTAATATTTCTGTTCTTCCTACCTCAAACCATTTTAGGTAATTTGCGTAGTATACAACGCCGCCATGGTCTGTATCAGCATAGTAAACACGCAGCTCTGTTGTGTTGGTTTTCATGCGTACTGTTGGAGGCAGGTTGTATTTTTATTAGTTTTGTTTTATCCTGAATTTTATCAAAAGCTTTAAATATTGCACAAAAAATCTATAGAGGGTATAGTTGGCGTGTAAATGGCATTTTTAGAGCAAGTACCTTTTTTAAAGAGAATGCTGGAGATGGGTTATACCATCGCTTTAGTTGTTTTAATAAGCGGCATAGTTGGTTTAGTTCTGGCTTTTCCAGTTAAGTGGCTGTGGAATTTTGTTTTTGGGAGTGTTTATTCTATAAATGTTTTCCAGGCATGGGCATTGAATGTCCTTACAGGAATATTGTTTGGAAACAAAACTAATGGGAAAAAGTGAAGATTATGTTTAAGACAGAAAATAAGACTGTATATGAAGCGCTGTTCAAGCAGAGAAATGTTCTTTTGGATGTGTTTATGATACTGTTTAGTGCAGGTTTTTTAGCGGTTATGGCCAATATAAGAATTCCTCTTTGGCCTGTGCCTGTAACAATGCAGACTTTCGGTATTTTTTTTATTGCATTTTTCTTTGGCTCAAGAAAGGGCTTTTTAGCAATTCTGGCTTATGTTTTAGCAGGTCTTGCAGGATTTGGCGTATTTGCCGGCTATAAGTCTGGAATTGGAGCTTTAATAGGTCCTACTGGAGGCTATATTGCAGGGTTTATTTTTATGGCTTTGATAGTCGGATGGATGATTGAGAGAGGCTATGGAAGAACCAGGGGCAGTGTGCTTTTGTGCATGTTGATTGGGGAGGTTGTTTTGTATACCTTTGGCTTGGCCGGGTTATGGCTTTATTTAGGCAATGTTTCTTTTGCAGAGCTTTTGATGCTTGGGTTTGTTCCCTTTATTATAGGGGATGCTGTCAAGGCTTTAGGAGCAGCTGCCTTGTTCCCATATTTATGGAAAGGGGATGAGAAAATTAGTCAATAATTATTAAAACATCTCCTTTGTTTACATTATCATTCTTTTTTACTTTTATTTCTTTTATTGTTCCTGCTTTTGGAGCTGTGATTTCGTTCTCCATCTTCATTGCTATGAGTTTTATCAATGGCTGCTTTTCCTTTACGTTATCCCCTTTTTTTACCTTTATTTCATAGATCGTTCCTGGCAAGGGAGAGATTACTGTTCCATTGCCTGCTTCTTTTGCCTCTTTTTTCTTTAATTTGTCAAATATATTCGCTTTAGTTGGTTTTGAATCTACCTCATATACGTCTCCATTGCAATGCACCAGAATTCTTCCATCCCCGGTTTCTTCTACTTTTACCGGGTATTCCTTACCATCAACCTTAATTGTAAGGTCTTCCATTTTTATACAGGCATGTTGCCGTGCTTTTTTGCAGGCCTCTTTTCTCTCTTTGTCATTAACATTTCTAAGCAATTGATTAATGTTTTTCTTGTGTTCTTTTTTTCTGTTATTATGTCAACTTTACCATGCTTTGCTGCCTCGTAAGGGTTGAGGAATTTTTCTTCATATTCTTTTATTTTTGCCGCTTTGTTTTTTTCTTTTCTGAAGATAATGTCTACTGCCTGCTGCGCTCCCATAACAGCTATTTCTGCATTTGGCCATGCAATTACCTTATCAAATCCCATGTCTTTTGAAACCAGGGCGATGTAAGCGCCCCCATAAGCTTTTCTCATTACCAGGCTGATTTTTGGAACTGTTGCCTCAGAATAAGCGTAAAGAACTTTTGCGCCATGCCTTATTATTCCGTTATGCTCCTGCTCAACTCCGGGGAGGTAGCCGGTAACATCCACAAAGTTTATTATCGGGATATTGAAAGAATCACAGAACCTTACAAACCTTGCTATCTTGTCTGAACTGTTAATATCCAAGCAGCCAGCCAATACTTGCGGCTGGTTAGCTACTATTCCAACTGTGTTGCTGTTCAGTCTTGCAAAGCCTGTTACTGCATTTTGCGCATATAATGGCTGGGTTTCCATGAAAGTGTTTTTATCTACAACCTCTTCTATGACTTCTTTTACGTCATAGGTTTTTCTTGCATCTTTG
>DAOVKD010000092.1 GCA_030631975.1 Candidatus Woesearchaeota archaeon | reverse complement strand
TGGCTTAACTGCTTTGGCTTCCATTGCAGATTAACACCATCATTTTCTTTTCTTGGTATAACATTTATCATAAAATGCGCTGTTGTCTGGCCGGCAGGAATGCCGTTCGCAACAAATATATTTGTGCCCTG
This sequence comes from Candidatus Woesearchaeota archaeon, assembly GCA_030631975.1. GTDB lineage: Archaea > Nanobdellota > Nanobdellia > Woesearchaeales > GW2011-AR4 > JACPJP01. The sequence goes on along the minus strand of DAOVKD010000092.1, from coordinate 4,087 downwards.
CACCTTTAAATTTTCAAATATAGCAGAAGAAATCTTGTTTGCGACTGTAAAAAGGTTTGCCAGATCAGCATCAGGAACCTGCTCAATAATTGGATAATGGTTTTTTGGAATCACAAAACAATGGCCTGGGTTTGCGCCATTCACATCCAAAACAGCTAATGTCAGGTCATCTTCATAAATCTTATATGAAGGAACCCTATTCGCCACTATCTGGCATATCAAACAGCTTTCTCTTGTTTTTTTCATTTTATTTTGCGCCCAATACCCCTGCTATATCATCAAGATTTATGCTTCCTCCACTTTTTTTGTCCTCGCTTCCACTCTTCTTTTCTTTTTGTTTTTTGGTTTTTTTCTTTATTTCTCTTTTTTTGGATAATTTTTTCTTTATTGGCTCTTTAAATTCAGCTTCTACAACCTTTTTTTGTTTTGGTATTATTGGAACAGCAGCCATTTTTTCTTCAGCTTCTTCTGCTTTTGCGCCCATGCTTTCAGATAATGCTCTCCTTACCTTCTGCAGTTCCTCTTCCGGAATGGTTTTCTGGGGAATCTGGAAATTTATATTGTCATTTTCTTTTCTTGGTATTAAATGCACCATGAAATGCTGCGCTCTTTGTCCTGCTGCAACACCATTAGCCACAATAATATTTGAGCCCTGCACTTCCAATGCTCTTAATGAAGTATTAGACAGGGCTTTAGCAACCATGAAAATATGGCCTATTTCATCATCAGGTATTTGCGGCATAATAGAATAATGCTCTTTGGGCATGATAAGAATATGACCTGGATTGGCAGGATTAACATCAAGAACCGCAACTACATCATCATCCTCATATACCTTTTGGGACTGGACCTTTCCAGAAATAATCTGGCAGAAAATACATTGTTTTTTCTGGAACTCTTTAAGCTCCTCGGGAGACATCTGCTTAATTTTTTCCTGCAGAGCCTTAATTTGCTCCTGGCTCATCTGCTGCGGCTGTTGTTCTGGCATGTAACTTTCTTTGGATTTGGATTTTATAAATGTTGTTGTTTTTATTGTCAGGATGAACTTACTTGAACAAGCAAAATTCTTAACAGGTGACTACAAATATAGAAAAATATATAAACGTAGTTACCTATGGTGTATAATAGAATGTTTATTGAAATAAGAAAATCAGGTAAAAAAAAGAAATATTACCTCAGCCGTTCTTACAGAATAAATAACAAAGTCAGGAAAATCACAAGGTATTTGGGTTCAAATCTTTCAGAAAAACAGCTTGCGACTTTAAGAAAAAGGGCTGAATCATTCTTATTGGAACAAATAAAAGAAAAAAGTTTGATAGAGTATGAATTATCCAATGCTGAAATAGGGTTTTTTAAGAAATTGGACAATAAAATTGATGTTCTTCATTTGCAAAGCTTAGACTGGAAAAAATTTACTGCTACTTTTACTTACAACACCAATGCAATAGAAAGATCAATGGTTTCTCTCCCTGAAGTCAGGAGTCTGATAAATAAAAAAATAAAACCTTTTAATCCTGACGAAATTGAATCATTAAATGCTGCAAGAGCAGTTGATTACATCAAAAAAACTAAGGAAAAGCTTTCTGTAAAGTTAATAAGAAAATTACATGAAATTTGCTTTAAGGGCACAAAACCATTTGCAGGAGAAATAAGAAAAGTACGTGTAGGAGTTGTTGACAAGAATGGAAAGGTTATCCATGAAGGCGCGCCTGTAAATGAATTAATACCCTTGCTTGAAGAGTTATTCCAATGGCATTATAGACATAAAAGAAAATATCCGCCTTTGTTGTTCAGCGCCTTTGTTCATGATCAATTTGAGAATATTCATCCCTTCCAGGATGGCAATGGCAGAGTAGGAAGATTACTGATGAATTATGTTTTATTGGGACACAAATATCCTCCTATCAACATAAGGCTTAAAGATAGGAGCAGATATTATTACTGCTTGCAAAAATTTCAGAAAGAGAACGATATTAAACCGACAATGAGGTTTCTAATTGACCAATATAAAAAACAATACAGGTGACTACAAAACAGTATTTTATTGACAGATTATTATTCCACCAGTCTCTGAATGGTGGGAGGACTAATCTGGAGAAAAACCACCCACACAAACAAGACGGCTTTAGAGGCTTAAGCCCTACATGCCACCTATCTCTAATGGGTGGTTTTTGACAAAGTAGCCGCCCAACAAAGAGGTAGAAAAGAATTAAAGAAAAACTTTATAAAAAGTTTTCATAACTATTTCTTTTATGGCCAGGATAGTTCTTGATTTGAAGAAATCAATAGAAGAAAACGCATCTGATTACTTTGAGAAGGCCAAAAAGATAAAGAAGAAGCTGAAGGGCGCAGAGGAAGCACTGCAGAAAAGCCTTAAGAAATTAAAAGAACTGGAAGCAAAAAAAGAAAAATTATCTGCGGAAGAGGAACAAAAAAGCAGAGCAAAAGAAAGAAAAAAGGAATGGTATGAAAAATTTAGATGGTTTATAAGCTCTGAGGGGTTTCTTGTTTTAGGCGGAAGAGATGCTACTTCCAATGAAATTGTAATTAAGAAGGACACAGACGAAAATGATTTAGTGCTGCATACAGATATGGCAGGAAGCCCTTTTTTTGTTATTAAGGCAAATAGGAAAAAAATTCCAGAATCAACAATTAAGGAAGCTGCTGATGCAGTCTGCACATTCTCGAGAGCATGGAAGCTGGGTTTGCAGGCTTCAGATGTTTTCTATGTTAAACCAGAGCAGGTAAGCAAAAAAACAAAAGCTGGCGAATATATGGGAAAAGGAGCCTTTATGATTTATGGAAAAACCAATTATATAAGCAACAAAGTGAATTTAGCAATAGGAATTACAAAAGAAAATGCAGTAATGTCCGGTCCTGTAGAAGCAATAAAAAAGAATTGCTGGAAATACATTGCCTTAAAGCAGGGAGATGAAAAAGTAAGCAGCATTGCAAAGAAAATAAGCTATAAGTTAGGCGGAAATTTGGATTTGGACGAAATTATCAGGGCTTTGCCTGCTGGAAATTTTAAGCTACAATGAAACTAAACTTTTCATTTGTGCTTTGCATTTTTTCTTTTATTGAAAGTGTCAATTGCATACTCAATATCAATTAAATCATAGCCCTCGTCTACTAAAATCTCTTTAATTTCATCTTTTTCATAGCCTTCCTTACTTAATGTAACTAGCTCTTTGTATATTTTTTCATTTAGATAGTGAGGACTCTTTTTCATCACTGATTCAAGCAGACCTTTGTCCATAACTTTGAATTCCTTTTTCTCTGCTTTTTCTGTATCAAGTTTTTCTAATTTGCTAAGTATACCTAAAAGCATTTTATCTATTATAATAACTTCTTTTTTCCTTTCATCCCGTTTTTCTTTCTGCAATCCAATTTCTTCTTCTTTTTCTTTTGGTATAACCTTCGGAAGTTTAATACCCTCTTCTGGTTTTAATACTGGGAATGTTGGTACTTTTTTTGATGGTAGTTGCACTTCTCTTTTTTCTAATTGTCTATATGGCGCTATCTTTTTTGTCTCCCCTTTCTCTATTCTGATGCCCAGTATAATTTCCGTTGCTTTTTCCTTCGCAGATATGACCTCATCAGGTTTCCATCCTTTTTTAATAATCTCATTATCCGGAGGATACTCTACGCTGTTCTCTATGTATAGCTTATAGAAATTTATTAATGAGGTAATAGCTCTTCTTGGTGGCAGTGTTGCTTGTTTTTGTAATGTTATAACCTTTTCTTTCCTCTTTCTAGCCAATAAGTCCTGAACTTTTCTTTGCAATTCCACCCTTTCTCTTTCTTTTATAGTATTTGAATAATGGACTCCGGCAAGAGTTGTTAGTATTGCTAATGGAATTAAGATAATAATTAAAACAACAATAGCACCTATTTTAGGTTTTTTTGGGAGAATACCTACAACCTCAAATAAATCGCTGCTTACTGCAATTTGACCATTGTATGATACTCTAGCATAGGCCATGTAGTTGCCTTCTTTCATATCTTTTGGGATCTTTAAGCTTCTCTTTACAAAAAGCTTATCCTCCACAGCCAGACTTTCTGTTTTAAAGACAATAACATTATT
>DAOVKD010000169.1 GCA_030631975.1 Candidatus Woesearchaeota archaeon | reverse complement strand
GTACTTTAGGGGTTTAGCCGAAGATTTCAGGCAAAATCTTGCTCTCTGCTTTTTTGAGATGCTCCTGAAATGTAACCCTTGAGACTTTCGTTATTTTAGAAAGTTTTTCCAAATCAGTTTTTCTTGGATAATTATAATATCCTTCTTTAACAGCTAAACGAAGCGCTTCTTTTTGCTTCTCTGTCATCTTTGGCATTACATTGGGAATAAAAACATCAGTAAAATCTTCCTCCTTAATTGAGAGAACTTCAACATTGAAATGTTTCTTAAATATTTTAAGCATCTCTGTAACTATTTCCCTTTCCCAGGCTCCGAAATACCAGTCTTCTTTGCCATCTTTATGAACAATTGGTTTTAATAAGAAAATTTTTGGAGTGTAATAATTAGTAGTGTGGTAATCACTGGACTCTAATCGCATATAAGAAAGATAGACATTTCCACTTCCCCTGAACTCAATACATCTTTTGTCTTTCCTGATTGACTCAATGAGTTTTTCAATATCTTCATTTTTCCCGCTAAGGATATTAATATTAGTGTGATACCTATACTTTCCTTCAGTATAGGAATTGAGAGGATACATAGAAATTACTACATTAAACTTTGAGGAATTGGTAAGATAAATGCAGTTCTCATGCCATACTTTAAAGTGTCCTATCCACATAATTTAAAGAATAGATAAAGGCTATATATAAATTTATTTAAAGAATCTATTTAAACCCTAACTCTTTGAGACTGAGTAATTCCACTTTTTTTAAAATAGCCCATCATTCACAAAAAGTTTAATAATATTAAACAAAAAGTGAATAATAAATAATAAAACATCAGCCCCTTATAGTAAACCTCTTCTCAATCCTCAAAACATCACTTGGCACTTTAATTTTAAATTTATCAATTACCTTATCCAGCAGCGCATTAAATCCTACATAAGAAATTCCTATTCCTGCTGCAAACATTAATCTCTCAAAGGCTGTTATTGGTATCAAGGAAATCCACATTCCGGGGGTTGTTGGAATTGTCCATATGAATAAAGCGCTTCCTACACTATGTGCGGTAAATGTTGCTCCTAAGCTTCTCAATGGAACACTTAAAGCATATTTTGCAGGCAATAATCTTGCAATTATGGGTATTGTCCAGAATAAAGAATAAATCCATGCCTGCCTGCCAACAGGATGCAGCACAAACAATACAGCCGCAATTAAAGGAACAACGACATTCAAGCTCTTCTTTTTGCTGCCAAAATAATATACAGCAAACAGCATTGGAGCCAGCCTCATAATATTAATCCAGGTAGCTTCTTTGCCCGCAATGAAAAAATCAATCATCTCAGCAGCAAGGACAGCAATAACACCAAAAACAGAGCCAAGGAATGCGCCTGCAATAGGCCCAAAAAACTGGAACAATGTAAAGAACTGGTTTTCAGCGCCAATCAAGGGAGAAAAATTTATGTTTTTTCCTGCAAGAACCAAAATTGTAAATATTGCAATAAAAATAAGCCTTTTTTTTGTGAACATAGTTTTAAAATCCATTTACATCACCGAAAACTGTTACAGGCAGGATATATTTATAGTTTTCTGATTATTGTATGATTTTTTCGCCGGTATAAATATTTTTGTCTGTTAGCATATATTATTTTTTAACTTTCTTTATTATGCTTTTTTACTAATTCAATGGCTTTTACGTGTTACCTTATATATAAAAAATATTCCTATTGCAAACATAATTATGCTTAACATTTGACCCATTGTCAAGCCTGCGATAAAACCAATCTGCTCATCTGGCTGTCTGAAAAATTCAACTACAAATCTTAATGCTGAATACATAACGACAAAAAGCCAGAAAAGAAAGCCTTTTGGAAGCTTTTTGTCCCTAATTGTCCATAATGCAAAAAATATTAACAAATTTTTGAATGACTCATATATCTGGCTGGGGTGTCTGAAACCATGCGCATCAGGAAATTTAACAGCCCATGGAACTTCTGTTATTCTGCCATAAAGCTCGCCATTGATGAAATTTCCAAGCCTTCCTAAAGCTAAGCCTAATGCCGCAGGTATTACGCTAATATCTGCAATTTCATAAAAATCAACCTTTTTTCTTCTGCAAAAGCAGAATACGGCTATAACCGCGCCTATCAGGGCTCCATGGAAAGATAAGCCTCCGCGCCATACTGCTATTATTTCAAAAGGATTATCCAGGTAATACGGCAGGTTATAGGCAAAAACATAAAAAATTCTCGCGCCTAAAATAATTCCTGCAATAACATAAAGAAGAAGATCTGCAATGTCATCCTTCTTAAGGCTTAATTCTTTCTTTTTTGCCAGATGATTTAGAATAAAATAAGCCATAACAAAGCTCAAAACAAACAATAATCCATAGTATCTTATCTCAAAAGGTCCTATGCTTAATAAAACAGGATCTATGCTGTGGATGAACATTTTTTTATCAAACATTTTTATCCTTTATATAGTTTTATTTTAATAACATGCAAAGTAAATATGCAAAGTATACATACAGGCTGTGCCTATATAGGGGAGGCGGGTGGGCAGAATAAAGCAATGACTGCAATTAAAATGCTGTGTATCTTCACCAAAGTTTTTTAACAAACACAAGCAAGATGCAGCATTTTGACTTGCCCTGCATGTGATGTAGTCACATGCTCGCTTGCAACACCGCTCTGGCACAGCCCACAAACTTGTTTACTTACAACC
>DAOVKD010000129.1 GCA_030631975.1 Candidatus Woesearchaeota archaeon | reverse complement strand
AGACATATCAAAACTACAAGAATGCAGAGAAAACACAGTTTGCGTAGCGCATCCTCAGCTGCAGTTTGGAAGAATTCTTGAAAAAGATGGTTATGCTATATTTGAAGAAAAGCCAATGCTTAAGGACTGGGTAAGCTGCGGATGGTATGTTTTCAATAAGGCTGAGATTCTAAAATATTTGCCGGATAAAGGAATGCTGGAATATGATGTTTTTCCGAAAATTAAATTAAGGTTGTTTAAACATGAAGGTTTTTGGAAAACATTGAATACGAAGAAAGATATTCTTGAATTTGGAAAAGTAGAGCTGCCGGATGTTTTGAAAAGATCTTAACTTTAGTTATAGTTATAACTTTACCCTAAGAGTTACAATCTCAAAAGGCTTTACTTTCAAATTAATCTTCTTCCCATGCACATTGATTTTCTTGTTAAATTCTTTATCATACACTTCCATTAAATTTACTGCCTTTACCTCTTTTGGTTTTTTAAATAAAGTTAGACACGCATCAGTCTCTGCGCCCGATGCTTCATAAAATCTGATTATTATGTCTTTATCATTTTCTGCCTTTTTTATAGCGCTTATAATAACATTGTCCGGCTCAATTCTAAAAAATGATTTTTTAGCCCTGTATTTTTTATCTCTTGGCAGCTGGAGCGCAATTAAATCATAATTAAATTCATACCCGGCCCTATAAGATTTTGCTTTTTTCCAGTCGTTCTCATGCGGATAAACAGCATAGTTAAATATATATTTTTTAAACTCACTCGCATCAGGAACTGGGACTGCAGGACCCATCCTCCCATCAGAAGAAAGCATATCCACTGACCTCAATAATGTTAAATAAACATTGCCATCTCTTACTTCATTTTCAGGATTTCCTTTATTGATGAGTGTCAATCCCTTTTTTCCATCACTATAATCAATCCATCTTAGAGAAGGAAAAACTCCAGAAGATTGTTCTACCCAACCCTTTGGCGCCGCATAGTATTGATTAGTTTTTCTGTCTACTGCGCCAAATTGGCTTTCACAAGTATATTTTGAATTTTTTATATCTGTAGCAAATTTTGTTCTTAACCTTATTCTAGGATGCTTATTCTCAACTGCAGTTATAAAATCAATTCTTGGAATATCTCTATAAATAATTATCTTCTTATTAAATTTTATAAATTTATTTCTCCATATCAGCGGTTTTAGTTTCTTTGTCAGCCTATACGGCCATCTTAGCGAATAATAATCAGTTTCTATGTTGATAGTCCTTCGCAAAGAGGATTTGTCAATCCAGAAGTTTTTAATCAGGAACATTCCGTATTTTATTCCTTTTCCACTTTCTGTCTTAATTGGCTTATCAAAGGATTCTCTGTGATAATAGAGATCCCCAATCTCATGCTCAATTACTAATTCGTTGCCTTTGCATATGGTCTTACCATTCTTGGACACTTCTATAAGCCCTGTTGCTGGAGAAAATTTTACTTTAAAAAATTTATTTTCAATGATATTCCCCTCAATTCTTATGAATGATTCGTCTTTAATATCTTCCTGCTCCCCAGCGGTAATTTTAGCAGCGATTTTATATACCTTATACCCTGTTGCGGGAACATTTGCAACAAACCCAATCCTTGTACTCCTTAAAGAATCATCCTCATATCGTGAAAATCTCATAGTTTCAACTTCTATTTCTTCATTGCCGCTCTTTAATCTGTCTATCCTGTATATTTGTCCTTTGTCAAAATTCAAATCAGTTTCTGCCCAATTCGAAACATCCCACGATAATGGATTGAATACTATAATATCTCCATTATCTCCATTATTCACTTCATATTGGGTTATTGAATTAAGCACATTGGGGGTTAAATATGTAAGCTGGGCATTCAAAAAGCCTCTGTGCTGTTTCACTTCTTCATAGATAGAGTCCATTCCTGTTCCAGGAGTAACATCATGGAATGCCAGGAATAATATCTTTTTCCAGCAGGTCTCCAACTCCTGAGGATATGATTTACCTAAAATGGATAAAATTGCAGCAAACTTCTCGAGGCTCAGCAATAAATTTTCATATTTTCTCAGGCTTTCTTTAATCCAAATCCTGGTTGATGCAACATCTGGAAAGACTTCAGAATACTTACCGCAAAACATTTCTCCATGCCTGATAGATAATCTACTGGCGCAATTTCCTAATGCTTTGAAAAATTCAGAAGGTGTTGCAATTTGCATTCTGGCTTTATTGTTCTTATTCCAATTTTTGACTGCTTCTGCAGTATCCTCTTGCGGCAGTGTGACACCGCTGCCAGACGGCATAAGAATATGGTTTGTTGCAGCCGCCTCTCTTAACTTCAGATAACTCTTATTAAGTTTTGTTAAGTCTAAGGCTGCTCTGTAGCCTAAAGGCATAAAATGAGATATAATCTTTGTTCCATCTAAGGCTTCCCATATGAATTCTGAAGGCTTTTTTTCAGGACTTCCGCGCCTAAACGCGAGATATTTGTATCCGCTTTTTCTATATATTTGCGGGAGTTGGGCATTTAAACCAAAGCTGTCTGCCTGCCACATCACTTTTACATCCACGCCAAATTTCTTTTTGATATATTGCTTTCCAAACAGTATTTCCCTAATTAACGTCTCTCCATGGGGAATCATTGTGTCTGCCATCAAATATTCCCCATCCGCAATCTCAATTCGTCCTTGCCTCACATATTTTCTTATTTTTTTGAAGAGTTCTATATGCCTTTTTTCAACTTCTTCCAATAGGTATACCTGCTCTATTACAAACTTATAGTCCTTTGTTGTTCCAAGCAAATTAATAACTTTTTTAAGAATCAGGTTTATATTAATGTAAAAATAATCTTCCTTGCTGAAGACCCATATAGCGTCGTAATGTGTGTGCGGGACTAAGTAAAGTCTCTCTTTTTTCCCCTTTTTCCCTCTTTTTGTTTTACCCATATTATTCACCCAAAACAAATTTTTTTACAACCTCGACCCAGCCTCTTGGCCCTGTTTCATGAGCCTTGTAAATTCCGTTAATCTTCAGCTCAGCCCAACTCCCATCAGGATTTTTTACGAGTGCGGCTATATCTACAGCCCTAAGCATTGCCTCGTCATTGTATGAATTTCCTATGCCAATTGAAACTACTTGTCCTTGTTCTTTATAAATCCTAGTTAATATTTTAACTGTTTTTCCTTTATTAGCTTTTTTTCCGAAAATATGAATGCCTTTTCCGCCGCACACAACATTGAACTTCTTTTTTAACTTTTGCAAAGCTTTTTTATCCGCCTTAATTATTGTCTCACTATAGCGCCTTTTTTTAGCGAGTTTTGCGCTTTTTAAGTCTAACCCCATTTGTTTTCCAATTTCTTTGGCAGTCATATT
>DAOVKD010000104.1 GCA_030631975.1 Candidatus Woesearchaeota archaeon | reverse complement strand
TAGGGTAAACACTGAGAGAAGCAAATAAGGGAATTCTTTCAACAATTTATTTTTATGCAAAGCCGTTGCGCAAATGATAAGGAATCCGGCAGTCAGCAAAAGCCGGGTCATAAGTGTTATGAAATCGCCTATATTGAACAAGGTTAATTCTCCAAAAAACCAGCCGCTAAATCCTGCGATTGTCATTAGAAAGACAAATGGCGCGGCAACATTCCCTAGTGTAATGAAGATTATCATAATCCTTTGTTTTAAGGTAATACCTTTTTTAAACAATATTTTAGGGGCATTGTCAAAAAAGACGCGCGCATTTCCATAGCACCACCTCATCTGCTGTTTGATAAAACTTTCAAAAGTGGCGGGAACCTCACTTGGTGTCTCAAAATCAAGGTAGACAGTCTTATAGCCTCTCAATAACAGGTTTACGCTTAAGTCAGAATCTTCTGTTAAGCTATTAAGATTCCACCCTCCTACCTTTTCAAATGCAGATCTTCTTACTGCACCTGCTGTACCGCAAAAGAAAACACAGTTTATTTTGTTGTTTATTGGCATTATTATGGCATGATATGTCATAAGGAGGTAGGACGCAAACCTTGTGATTAAATTTGACTGTTTATTGTAAAAGCCCTGCCTTGTCTGCACAATAGCAACTTGGGGGTCTGAAAAAGGTTGTATGATATTCTTCAGAAAATCCTTTTTAGGTATCCAGTCAGCATCAAAAATCACAATAAGCTCTCCTCTAATGTGTTTCATGATGTTCTTTAATGCTCCTGCCTTAAAACCCTGCCTGTTGTCCCTATGAAAATACTTTATGAACCCAGGATTTTCATCCGCAAATCTTCCTAGAAGGTTTTGAGTGCTTACACTTGTACTGTCATCTGCTATTATGATCTCATATTTGTCCTTGGGATAGTCAAATTCCATACAGTGCCTGACGCACCTTTCAGCGATAGGATCATTATAAGTGGGGACCTGTACAGTTATGAAAGGCAGTTCCTTTAGTTCCTTAAATTTTTCCTCTTTTTTTCTCTCAAGAAGTAGGTTTATTAATGTAAGTATAATGAACAATACAGAAAAGAATATTATTGGAAGCAAGGCTAGATTATAAACAAACAATGCTATGTCCTGCGGTGCCATCTTAATTGCCTATCTGTATTTCGTGCTGCCTTATTGCTCTTTGGAATCTTATATATTTGGGGATACCATCTAAAATTGTATTATCCCTGCCCATTATACCTATATAAAACCTTTGGTTCATCCCAACCGCGCCAAGACTTTTAACTTCTAATGCATTTTTATACAGCTCATCAAGGATATCTTCCCCATCTATGCAGTTTTGATAATCCTTTATTGATACATTGTGTTTTTCCAGCAGTTTCTGCATATCCTTAATATCAATAGAAAAAATCTCGAAATAAACTGGATAATACTCCTCTTTTTTTATTTTTTTTATACATCCTAATGCCATAGAATATACAAATTTACTGTTTTTTTCCTCTATATCTTCTAAAGTAATGTAGTTCTTATGATAATACCTGACTTTTCCATCATCAATGTAATCCTTCTTTATTCTTATGAAGATGTCATTCATAAAATTTTTTGAGGTTTCTGATTCTATATCAAGAAATGCTATAATAGTTACGCTTGCATCCTGATCTCCATAAAATGGTATGTCTTTGATATCAGGATTTGTGTATGTATGGAAATTATAAAGATAGGGCGCTTCAAATAATCCTGTCTCTTCCTTATCTCCCAGTCTATTTTCATATTCTATCTTACAGTATATTCCATTAGCTACAACAGATAGTACTATGATTAGCGAAAAAATGTAAACTGCAAATTTTGTTTTGTGCCATTTCATTCTTCAGAAATTGCTACTTTTTGTTTTGGAAATAGTTCTTCGGAGTCAAATAATCTCCCCTGGAAGACTTTATCATTTATTATTATAGCTGGGGTAGAGTTAATGCCATAATACTTTTTAAGGTTTATTACAATGGAATCATCTAGGCAGAAATCTATCGGAAACATGACTATGTCCATGTTTGATGCCTTGGCTTTCTCATTGAGTTTGTCAAGCTGCTCTCCCTGTCTTATACATTCCTCGCAGTCAGCTGAATAGAAATAAAGTCCGTGTATTATGTTAGTATTGCATTTCTCATACTGGTTTCTTGCTATGATCCATGTTCTTATTGAAAGGTGCGCATATTGTTGTTTAAGTAAATTGTATTCCTCAGAAAGCTCATTACATTCCTCCATACGGAAAGGTAACCTGTCCCAGTAATAGCTAAGCTGGCTGAAGAGCTGGTTAAGGGAAATCATTGAGAACGTGCACATTTCTTCGCGTGTTAAAGTCTCGCTGAATATCTGCTCAAGCTGCATACTCTTTAGATTGCTATCCAGGAAATTTATGTAGTTTTGAAGTAGTTCCAGATCCCTGGAAGTTTCTTCTTTCAGACTGAAAATATCCTGCCTTGTAGACTCTTTCACAAGCTTATTTGCATATAACCCGCTGAAAACACCTGACAGGTAAAGTATGACAGAGGCTATTATCGCGAATAATACAATGTATGTCTTTTTTCTTTGCCCTTGTTCTATCATCCTACTCCCTCTTTTGTATTGAATCTTCTTTTATCTTTATATCTTTGTGAGTTTTAATTCCTACTGCCAGCAGGAATATGCTCCATAAACCCCATGGCAGAGGATTAAGATAAAACCAGCTAAATAATAAAAAAGGAGTCAGTGAATAAAACAATATCTTAAGTAAAGAAGTGTATTTCATTTTGTGCAGGAATGGCTTGAGTATTAGGCTTATAAAGAACAACAGAAATGTTCCTGCAAATAGATAGAAAAAAAGTAACGACATTGATCTTCCAGCAGCATAATTTATCATCCTGAAGTATTGTATGCTTACATCCAATGAAAGGTCAAGATATAACGCCCTGAATACTGAATATAACAAACCAGATAATCCTGCAAGCACTGCAACTATGACAAGAAGGGTCATATAATCTGCCACCACAGACTCAAAGGTTCTTTTGTTTAGGTTTTCAAATTCTTCTCTTGGACTTGATAAAATCCTTAATCCTCTCTTTATTGCTTTTATGACCATTTTAATTTAATAGTTTATTTTGTTTTAAAAAGTTTATTGTTATTTCGGCGTATTATTTGCTAAAATTAATATAGTATACATATATTCTATGAAAATTATGAACAAATTACCAACAGGCAGCAGGATTCTGGATAAAATGCTTGGAGATGGTTATGAAAAAGATATTATTACTACCTTATACGGCCCTGCAGGCTCTGGAAAGACAAATTTATGCATTCTTTGCGCAATAAATACTGCCAGGTTAGGCAAAAAAATAATTTATGTTGATACTGAGAATAATTTTTCTCTGGAAAGATTTAAGCAGATATGCGGTTCTATTAACTTAAATTACGCAAAAACCCTTAATAATATTATTTTCTTAAGGCCTGCAACTTTTGAGGAGCAGAAAAAGACTTTTGAAAAGCTTAAGGATTTGATTAGTAATAAAATTGGCTTAGTCATTATTGATTCAATAGCAATGCTTTACAGATTGGAAATGGGAAAAAGCAAAGACATCTATAATGTTAATGCAGAACTAGGAAAACAAATTGCTTGTCTGAAAGTGATTGCAAGCAAAAAAAGAATTCCTGTTTTAGTCACTAACCATGTCTATGCTGACTTTGAAGACAAAGACAAGATTAATTTGGTAGGCGGTGATTTGCTCAGGTATGGAAGCAAGTGTTTGATAGAACTGCAGATAACTCCTTCTGGAAACAGAAGAGCCATCATAAAAAAAGCCAGAGCAATAAAAGAAGAAAAAGAAATAACTTTCAAAATAGTAGAAGGCGGGATTATAGGGACAAAGGAAGGGAAAGGGTTTAAGTTAATCAAGAACCACCAGTCACCGCTCTT
>DAOVKD010000009.1 GCA_030631975.1 Candidatus Woesearchaeota archaeon | reverse complement strand
GTGTGCCTAATATCTTTCCCATAAACGTTGTTTCTATGTTCTTGCTGCAGATTTTGCATTTCATATTATGGGGTTATTATTTTGGTTATTTAAATGTATCTTTGCTGGCTGTGCCAAAGCGGACTTTAGGCAAAATGTCGCATCTTGATTTATTTATTAAATATCATTTCATGCACATACATAACATTTTAATTACCATCATTGCATGATTTTGCCCACCCGCCTCCCCTAAATAGGCACAGCCCATTATCTTAATCTTTATAAATACAACAAAAATCTAATGCTTTATGAAACGTATTGCTGTTGTGGATAATGAGAAGCTGAAGGATAAGCAGAAGAAACTGCATATTCAGAGCCTTTGTCCTGTTAACAGGGGAGGTGTAGAGTGCATAAAGATTGAGAAAGATGGCTTGCTTATGATAGATGAAAATACGTGCATTGGATGTGGGATATGCGTTAGAGCAGCTCGTGACGCAATAAAAATTGTTAATTTGCCTGAGGTGCTGGACAAAAAACCAATCCACAGGTATGGTGAAAACAAGTTTGCATTGTATAATTTGCCGATGCCGTTGTCTGGCAAGGTTGTTGGAATTTTGGGTGTAAATGGAATTGGGAAATCCAGCGCTGTAAGCATACTTGGAGGTTTGCTTAAGCCTAATTTTGGCGATTTTGGCAAAAAAGCTGATTTTAAGGAAATAATAAATTTTTTTAAAGGAACTGAAACACAGTTGTTTTTTGAAAAGGTTGAGAAAGGAGAGATTAAGGTAAGTTACAAGCCTCAGCATGTTGATCTGATACCAAAAGCAAAGAAAGGAAAAGTTAAGGATTTGTTAAAAAAAATTGATGAGAAAGGGAAATTGGAAGAGGTGGCAAAAGAGCTTGAGATTGAGGATATATTAGACAATGACATTAGTAAAATTTCTGGTGGTGAACTGCAAAGAGCGGCAATTGCTGCCGCTGTTTTGAAAAAAGCTAATCTGTATATTTTTGATGAGCCTAGCAGTTATCTTGACATCAAGCAGAGAATTAATGTAAGCAAATTTATCAGGAGCCTGTTAGATAAGGATGCTGCTGTCATGGTTGTTGAGCATGATTTAATTATTTTCGACTACATGTCTGATTTAGCGCATATTATGTATGGTTCAGAAGATGCTTATGGCAGTGTTTCTGGTTTAAAACCCGTTAAGAATGCAATTAATATTTATCTTGGCGGTTACCTAAAAGAGGAGAACATAAGGTTTAGGGGCAAAAAGATAAAATTTGAGGCAAGGAAGCCTTTTTTCAAGAAGCAGAAAGAAGAGCTTGTTTCATGGTCTGGTGTTGGTAAAAAGCTTGGAAAGTTTTCTTTAAGCGCAGAAGATGGTAAAATAAACAAGGGAGAAGTTATTGGCGTTCTGGGAGAGAATGGAATTGGCAAGACAACTTTTGTAAGGATTCTTGCAGGAGAGATTAAAAAAGATGCCGGGGCCATATCCGGCGCCAACTCCGCTGGTAAAGGGAATTTAAATGAAAATGTCAAGGTGAGCTATAAGCCCCAGTATTTAGAGTCCAATGATGAACTGGTAATGGTTGTTTTGAAAGATGCTGTTAAAAAATATACAAATCAAATAATTAATCCGTTGAATATAAAGCCACTGTTTGAGAAAAAGTTGAATGAGCTTTCTGGTGGAGAATTACAAAAGGCTGCAATTGCTTATTGCTTAGGGAGAGATGCCGAGCTTTATCTTTTAGATGAGCCAAGCGCTTATTTGGATGTTGAACAGCGCCTGATTGTTTCCAGGGTTATTCGTGATTTTGTTGAATTAGAAAACAAATCTGCATTGATTGTTGACCACGATATTTTGTTTTTAGATTATTTATCTGACAAATTAATGGTTTTTGATGGTGTTCCTGCTAAAGAAGGTATTGTTAAAGGTCCTTTTTCAATGGAAGACGGAATGAATATGTTTTTAAAGAAGCTGAACATTACTTTAAGGAGAGATAAAGAAAGTTTAATGCCCAGGGTTAATAAGTTGGATTCCAGGCTGGATAGGGAGCAGAAAGAGAAGGGGAAATTTTATTATGCATGATGAAAGAAAATAATAAAGAAAAATTAGTTAAAATTTCAACTGACTCTGTTGAAATTGAGGGTATATTAAATTTACCCAGGAATGCCAAAAGTATTGTTGTATTTGCCCATGGCAGCGGCAGCAGCAGGTTTAGCCCAAGAAACAACTTTGTAGCGGGAGTTTTGCAAAAGGCTGGTTTAGGCACCCTATTGTTTGATTTGCTTACAGAGGAGGAAGATGCTGTTTATGAAAACCGCTTTAATATTGATTTATTAGTTGAGCGTCTTGCAGCGGCAACAAAATGGCTTATTAAAGGGCATAAAAACATTAAAATAAGTTATTTTGGAGCAAGCACTGGCGCTGCGGCAGCGCTGCAGGCAGCTGCGGAAATTGATGTAAATGCTGTTGTTTCCAGAGGAGGAAGACCGGATTTGGCTAAAAATCTCCAAAAAGTTAAAGCACCTACGCTTTTAATTGTTGGCGGGTATGATGATGTTGTTATTGAGCTCAACAGGAAAGCTTATGGGCAAATTAAAGCTAAGAAGAAACTGGTAATTGTTCCAGGTGCAACGCATCTTTTCGAGGAGCCTGGAAAATTAGAAGATGCGGCAAGGTTGGCAAAAGAATGGTTTGTTAAATATTCCGGTTAGGATCAAATCCTTGTAAAAACCTTTATATTTTGTTTTTGGATTACCTATCTGATAAATTAAGGGTTTTTGACGGCATTCCTGCTAAAGAAGGTGTTGTTAAAGGACCATATTCAATGGAAGATGGAATGAACATGTTTTTGAAGAAGCTGGGCATTACACTGCGTAGGGATAAGGAAAATCTGATGCCTAGAGTAAATAAACTGGAATCCAAGCTTGACAGAGAGCAGAAGGAGAAGGGAAAGTTTTATTATGCGTAAAAAATATTTCATCTAATCAATTTCCTGGCTAATCCGATCACTTAATTTTTCACTTAATTCTTCAACTTTATTTTTTTCAGATTTTACAAGATTATTTTTTTCATCAGGGTCTGCAGCTAAATTATAAAGCTCTTTTTCCCAGCTTAAGTAATCAATTACGAGTTTCCAATCATCATGAGTTCTGATAGATTTTTTGGATGCAAACCACCTATAATCTGTCTCTGAAAGAGCATCTAAGTATAAATGCTTTCCCTGCATTAATGGAATTAAACTTACGCCTTGTATTTGTTTTTTTAGGTTATTATCTATTCCTATGTTAAGCAAATTTAAAATTGTGGGCATAACATCCACTAATCTTACCTGGTCCTCCAGAATTTTTGTATCGGGGCTGGGCAGTTTTATAATAAAAATAACCTTTAAAAGTTCATCGTATAGTGTCATGCCGTGATCGATTCCTCCATGTTCTAAAAATTCATCGCCATGGTCAGAGATAATAACCAATATAGTTTTATTAGCCATGTTTTCTTCATTTAGGTATTGCACAAATTCGGCTAATTGAGAGTCCATATTCAAAACTTTATCATCATAAAGGTTCTCCCAGAAAGCTTTATCCTCTTCGCTTAAATTTAAAGACCCTTCTTTTATTTTTTTCTCACGTAAGGCAATATGTTCTTCCTTTGTTCCTTTGTAATTTGCGCTGCCATTTCTTGAATAAAATCTTTTTTTAAAATCAATTTCAAAGTCGCCGTGGCAATCATAACCGTGAATAAATGCAAAAAATGGTTTATTTTTATTTTTTGATATCCATCCTTTGGCTGCAGAAAATGATGTGTTAAAACTGCTGAAGTTGGCTTTATCATAATACTCATCAAACCCCGAGGCAAAGCCAAATTCAGAACTCACGCCTGCCCCGCCGGTAAAGCCTGCAGTTTCATACCCATTTTGTTTCATGACCTCGGCCAGAGTTTTTATATCTGGTGAAAGCTTTTTCAAATTTGTTGTATTTATATGGCCTGCGTTAATATAAAACTTATTTTTAACTTTGTGCTGAGAAGGATAAGTCGAAGTAAAAATGGACATGAAACTAGGTAACGTCCAGCTTGCCTGTGTAATTGCATTCTTAAACACATAAGAATTTTCTGCCAAACTGTCAAAGGCAGGTGTGAGGTTTCGTTCATAATTATAATAACCGACTCTGTCTGCCCGCAGAGTATCAATGCCAATTATTATTAAATTGCATTCTTCACATGAAATTTGTGTTTGATTTATATCTTTTAAAGCAGCAAAAAGAATAGCTGCAATTACTAAAATCAGAAATAAAAGGAGCAAATATTTCAGCCTCTTTTTTTGATATTTGATTTTCATGATATTAGCAAAAATTATTTCTTTTTTAGTTTAAAGTAAAACAGCAAACCAACAAGTATAATTGCTGCAATAATTAATATGCCAATTTTGTTAGAAGGAGCACCAAACATAGGAACCTTTTTTTGTTCAGGATTAGGAGGAGGAAGCTGCTCAGGCCAATCAACCTCATCTGGACTAAATCTAAACACAGCGTCTGTATTCGTTATTGGATGAACATATTCCCATACTATTTGGCCATCATAATTAACTTCAAATACTCTGCTTGCAGTAGTTTCAGTTATTAATGTATTCCCATTTGGCAGCCTTTCAGCAAATCCTCCAATAAAGCTGTAAAAGCTGAATCCTGCCATACGATCAGGCATAAACCCAGCATACTCCCATACAATTTCATTTATTCTTGGGTTTATTTCAATAACCCTTGAAAACTTTTTTTTATCGGGTTCTGGCCTGTGATAACCATTATCAAAAACCATGATATTACCATTACTTAAAAGATGCGGGTCATGCTGATGGGATATTTCACCTCTACCCCATTTCCAGACAACTTCCTTTGTATCTATCCTGATAATAGCAAGGGTATCGCAATGTCTAAAGCTTACAAGCAAACTTTCCTTTTTGTTAAAAGAGTTATCTTCTGGTAAGTAAACCACCCTGTTAATATTTGGCCAATATTTTCTGGAATTACTATAACCAAGAGGCCAGTCACTTATATTAAGCTGCTTATCAGGATGCCATTCCCATACAACCTCTTTATTTCTATTTATAATTTTTATTGCATCTGTATACATCTTGCCATCTTCTGCTTCAGTACCTGGAACGCCGCCTTTAACTTCATCATGCAGCTCTTCTGGAAGCTCTTTCCAGAACATTGCTACTATACCTCCATCAGGCATTATTTCAGCTATGTGATGTAGATAGTCATTCTCATAGGTCCATATAATATTTCCATACCAATCCCTTTCTTCTACTGCAGCAACACAACCATTTACAGGACATTTTCCTGCTTTTAAACGATTGGAAAGTATATGACCATTTTTAAACACTAGATCATGTATGGTTCCACCCTCTCCGATAAACCACTCATGAAGTATATTTCCTTTCATATCAATTATGGATATTGTACTATTTCCCCTACCCATCCCTGCATTCCCAATTGAAGTATAACCTTCATATGCTTCTGCTTCATTATAAATAGTTACTCCAATAGGATAAACGGTTGGATATGCAACTACTAAATATATACAACTAATCAAAGATATAAAAAATCCAATAGCAAAAATCATTATTTTTTTCATTTTTTACTCCCAATAGCCTTGTGCTTTCATTTCATCCCACTTGTTAAGTATTTCTTTATTTGTTTCTAGGGTATCAGTAGTCTCAATCTCTTCCCCATTTAAGTATTTTATTATATCAATTAGATATGTTTTATTTCCTGTCAAACTTGAATGGCCGCCTGTAGTATATTCTATACAGGTTATTGTCTTATTTGCAGCAAGCATTTTCTTTCGCAAAATCTCTGCAGGCTCTGTATAAACCATTGTATCTTCTTTAGAAACCACAACAAGTAAATTAGCAGAAACCTTATCGTAATCGGCATTCTTAACGAAATCATAAATCCTATCATACATTCTAGTGTCCTGAAAAGGTGCGCCAAATCCTGTCAAAATGATAGATTTAACAGGTGAAAAAAGATTTTCCTCAAGTATTGCCCATGAACCCAAAGAAAAACCTGCAATATGAATATTTTCCTTGTCAATCATCGGGTCATTATGAGCCATATTTAGCATGATTTCGCTAATGCCTTTTGCTTCCCCTAAACTTTCATCAAGTGCTTCTAGTTTCAAAAAGCTTCTTTCAGGAATCCAGACAATAAAACCCGCTTCAGATAGAGTTTTGGCAATTTTACGCAATTCAAAAGGTTCAAAGGTTTTGTAGCCTCCACCATGATTGTAAATGAATAAGGGATAACTTGGCATTATTTTATCTGGCTTTTCAACAATAACATGGAATGATTTGTCATCGTAAGTTATAAAAAAGTCTTCAGATTCTGCATCAGTACTGCAACCAGATGCTAAAATAACCAGGCATAATAAAAAGAATAGGAATGTAAAATTTTTTAAGTTCCTTGCAGACATTTTCAATCATGAGAAAGCGGATTTATTTATAAAGATTTTGTAGGGATGCTGTAGTATTTAAAATCTATGACAAATCAGGATACAGATGCAGATTTTGAACACAGCCCTAATCTTAAAAACCTTTATAAATACCAATTCTTTTACTTTTTTTATGGCTTCGTATCAGAATAGGGAATCAAAGGCTGTTGATGCCATTAAGAAAGCTATACCTTCTTCTTTAAAGAAAGATATGTTAAAGGAAAGCGAAGGAATGTTTGCTGAGCTTTATGTCAATAATGCTTTTCCCAGGCACTATATGGCTTCTGCTATCGACGGCGTTGGAACTAAGATACTGGTTGCTGAGGCTATGGGTGTTTATGATACTATTGGGATTGATTGCGTTGCAATGTCCGCCAATGATTTAGCGACTTTAGGCGCTGTCAGCCCGTTTCTTTTTATGGATTGTATTTCCTGCCAGTCGCAGATAGAGGAGAAGGCAATTACAGGGCAGATAGTTAAGGGAATTTCCAGGGGTTTGGAGAAATGCGATGCTTCAAAAATATTAAAGAGTTCTGTGAGAATGAATTTTGGCAAGGGTGAGACAGCATCTGTTGATGAATTGATATGCTCTGCCAGGAAAGGTTATGGTTTTGATTTAATTGGGTGTATGATTGGTTTCATTAAGAAAAATAAAATAAAACAAAAAATTACTGTTGGCGATAAAATAATTGCACTGCCAAGTTCCGGGCCTCACAGCAACGGCTATACAGCATTAAGGCATTATTTGCTTAATGGAAACTTTGAAACAAGAAAAGAGTTTAAACAGTTATATAAAGGAAAATATTCCTTAGATTCTGAATTTGATAATTCTACTATTGGAAAAAGATTATTAGAACCGACAAAAATTTATATTAAAACAATGGCAAAAATTTCAAAAAATTATGATGTTGTCGGGATAAACAATACTGGCTATGGTTTGAAGAATTTTAATAGGATAAAGGGAAATTTTGAATTTAGAATTGATAAGCCATTAAAACCTCAACCTATATTTGGATTGATGCAGAAAGAAAGTGGTTTTTCTGATAAAAAAATGTATGAAACATTTAACATGGGAATGGGTTTCTTTGTTATCTGCAAGAGCAAGGATGCTGATAAAATTCTGCAAGTTGCTAAAGAAGGGAATGTTGTCGGGGAAGTCATGAAGAGCAATGAAACCAAAACAGTCCTGGAAAAAGGCAGCGAAAAGATTGTTTTTGAAGAATATTAGTCGATATTAAGCACAGCCCTTGCAATATGCTTTATGAAAGTGACAGTTTCTTTTGCATATTCCCCTATTCTTGATATGGAAACAAGAAGTTTGCCCGGAAAGATGCTCAAACCTTCTGATTCCTTTTTTCCTTTTAGGGTTAACCTGGCATTTGACTTTTTTGCCTGCGGACAATGAGAGCATATTTCCTTGCTCGTGCTTTCAAGAAACTTGTTGCACTTGTCAATAAGATTTTTGTTTGTCACCTCTATTTCATATGCTATCCCCTTATCGGTGTTATAATAGGCCTTCATAACATCATAGTACATTTTCCTTATGCCTTCAATCAGCTCTTTAAACCCTTTGAGCATATCTTTCTCAAATTTTTCTTCTGAGATCATTCTTGTTATTCTTTTCTGCCCATCAGCAATTTTTTCTATTCTTGACAAAACCACCTTGTCGTTAAGCAGTTTCCACGGGTTTGTTTTTAATTTCTCAATAACCGCAGGATTCTCAATCGCATTTTTGATTACCCTGAAGCCAAGATAGTAAAGCCTGTTGACTTCTTCATCT
This sequence comes from Candidatus Woesearchaeota archaeon, assembly GCA_030631975.1. GTDB lineage: Archaea > Nanobdellota > Nanobdellia > Woesearchaeales > GW2011-AR4 > JACPJP01. Next base: position 2,950 of record DAOVKD010000009.1, on the reverse strand, counting down.
CTGTCCACAATGCTTTTTTGGCTGCATTTTCCCTGCACGCATAAAATGCTATCATCAATCATTGACCTTGTTATGACATCCATCCTTCTGATTATGTCTCGTATTGGAATGTTGTTTATGTCAATAAGGTCTTTTGCAGCTATCCTTTTCCCTGTTTGCTCTATGACTTCCATTCCGGCAAGATTTCTTAAAAGATTCTTTATGACAGGCGCATCGTCTTCAAGGGTTTTAGAAAAAATCTCGATTATATTGCAATTATTAAGATATGCTGAAACTATCTCCGCCTTTATCCTGTCTAATTCTTTGTCTTCAACATTTATTAAAATGGACTTTTCTTTCTTTTTGAACTCTTTTTCACCCACAAAAAAAGTTAGTTCTTTAGAACCCTCTTTGATTCTTATTGTGTCCCCTTTTTTTAGATTATGTTTTGTTACCCATGATTTTGGTAAAGTTACAACAAAAGAGCCTTTGCCGAACCTGATAAGCTTTCTATAATCGATGTGTACCGCCCCTTAGATGATTAAAACATTATATTTTTATTTAATTATGTATATGATGAATATAGCCCATATATATTATAGGGAATAACTATATATATTTAATTCTTTCTATTAAGATTGTAAAGGTGGGAGTTGTATAAAAAACAGGAGGGTGGTAGTTTATGGACATATTTCTGCCAGATGAGGAAATTGAGAGAGATACAGGGGATTATAACATATACTCAGGAGGTGGGAGAGACCAGCTTCTGGAAGATGATGAATTAACCCCTACTGAAGTTGCTTTCATGAATGGTTATGATGATGCTTATGTATAGCAACTGTGCTAAATAATCGTACATCTATTTACAGTTGCTATGTTTGGAAATGGCAACTGAATCCCAGAGGGATATAGGAACGGTAGTGACTATATGTACGAAAATTTGCCATTTCCATTATATAAAGAAGATTAAATTTGAGGTGATATTATGCAAAGAAAAAGGTGTATAAGATGTGGATTTATAATCTATAAAAGTGCTCATAGCGATCCGTATTTATGCCGGGAGTGCGAGACTATAACGGCTGATGAGGAAGCGAGGTATGCTTATTTAGATAATTAATTGGGGTGGTAAAAATGAATTCATGGAGAGGGTCGTCTAAAGACAATGAGTCTGATGATTTTTTAAACAGATCTCTGGTGGATTATACAGACGCAATGGCAGAGTTTAACGACAAGTAAAAATAAATTAAGGAAAATGTTTTTTGTTCTTAATTGAACTTTGAAGCTAGTTCTATTTATTTTCTAAAACCCAGAAATTCTAGCTCCAGATGCCTTAGAATCCTAGAATTGAATGTATAAACAAAAAATTTAAATATAAGCTCGTTTCTGAAAAATACTGAAAAACACAATATGTAGTGTTTGTTAACTATCTTATACACAATATGTAGTGTTTATGTTTAGTAGTAAAATGGCACAAAAAATTTCTGAGATAAAGAAAAGAGACGGCAGCGTGGTTGCGTTTGAGGAAAGCAAGATAGCTAATGCTGTTTTCAAGGCTGCAAGGTCAGTTGGAGGCAAGGATATTGGCGAGGCCAGAAAGCTGGCAGAGGAGGTTGTTAAGGAACTTAGGCATGTTGAGGGAATTCCAACAGTTGAGCATGTGCAGGATACTGTTGAAAAGGTGCTGATAGAAGCAGGGCATGCCCAGACAGCCAAGGCTTATATTGTTTACAGGCAGAAAAGGGCAGAGTTAAGAGAGCAGAAAAAGAAGGTTCTGGAAAAGGATTATTTAGATGAGGTTGATAAAAGGTTTGATCTGAATGCTTTAAGGGTCTTGAAGTCCAGATACCTGAAAAAAGATGAAAATGGAAAATTAGTGGAAACCACAAATGAGCTGTTTACAAGGGTTGCTGTCCACTCTGCTATTCCCGATATTTTTTATGATGAAAAAGTTTATGATATAAATTCCGGGCAAAATGTTTTTGAAGTTGAGGAGTTTGATGCTACTGAATATGATGATAAGTTCTCTATTGGCAGGTATAAATTAAATAAGTACCACATGGAAGGCGTCAGAAGAATTTATGAAAGGTATAACAAGGAAAAAAAGATGATGGTTTCATGGAGCCAGTTTTTAGATTTGTTAAGCCGGGGTTATTTTGCTGCGTATGAGAGAAATGTGAAAGAGCTTTATTCTTTAATGATGGAAAAGAAGTTCATGCCAAATACTCCTGCAATTGCCAATTTTGGGAATTCTTTGGGTCTTGGTTCTGCATGTTTTGTTTTGGGTATAGAAGATAGTATGGAAAGCATTATGGATACCTTGAAATATACTGCTATAATTCATAAAAGCGGCGGCGGAACAGGCTTTAATTTTTCTAAAATAAGGCCTGAGGGTGATTTTGTTTCGTCTACATCTGGGGCTGCTTCCGGCCCTTTATCATTTATGAGAATGTTTGACACAATGACAGAGGTTGTTAAGCAGGGCGGTATAAGGCGCGGCGCAAATATGGGGATACTTAACAGCAATCATCCTGATATTGAGAAGTTTATTGCATCTAAAAGCGGGAATAAGGGTCTAAGGAATTTTAACATATCTGTTTTGATAATGGGGGATTTCTGGGAGCATTATAATAATGATAAGCCTTATCCCTTGGTTAATCCCAGAAATGGAGAGGTTGTTAAAACTGTAAATCCTAAAATGCTGTTTGACAAGATAGTTTACCAGGCTTGGGAGAGCGCTGAGCCAGGAGTTATATTTTTTGATATCTGCAATAAGTACAATCCTTTTTTTGAATCTTTAGGCCCTATTGTGACAACTAATCCTTGTGGTGAGGTTTTGCTTTATCCTAATGAGCCATGCAATCTAGGCAGTATAAACTTATGGGCATTTGCAAAAGAGGATGCTGATGGGAATGTATATTATGACTGGAATGGTTTAGGGGATGTTGTGCATAAATGCACAAGGTTTCTTGAT
>DAOVKD010000036.1 GCA_030631975.1 Candidatus Woesearchaeota archaeon | reverse complement strand
TGAGGAAAAGAGGAAAGAAGAGGAAAAGAGAAGAAAGCAAGAAGAAAGAAAAAAAGCGGAGTTAAGGGAAAAGGAAGGAAAAGAGCTTGAGCTTAAAAGGAAAACAAAAAAAAAGAGGCAAGTGAAAGAGGAAAAACTACAAATACCAAAAAAGACAATTTTTGGAAAAATTTTTGGTGAGAAAAAAGAGGAAACTGAATTTGCCAAAGAGTTAAGAGAGATAGAAAGATTATCTTCCCGTCTGGAGAAGACTAATCTGGAGAAAAAGCGAGGCTCGCTTTTTGACAAAATAGCTCCAGAACAGGTAAAAGGGAAAAGAGCCAAGAAAGTAAAGTTAGAGATACCGGGGCTTATATCCCTAAAGACAAAGGAATTTGAAAAAAAGGTTGGGAAGCCTGAAGAAGTTATAAAAGCGGAGGAGGAGATACAGAAAGCAATCAGTGGAATGAAGAAGGTGAAGAGACCTTCTATTGTAAAAGGCTTGTTTAAGAAGAAAAAACCTGTAGAGGATGCTCGGAAACCAACAGACAGTTCTGACTCGCTTTCCGGCACCAACTACGTTGGAAAAATAGAAATTCCTGAAGTAATGCCAAGAACTTATGATAAAATAGATCATGTCATGCTAATTGAGGAGAAGATACACCAGGCAAGGTTAGCATTGATGGACTTCAAGTTTGATGATGCAAAAATGGTGTATATAAATGTAATGAAGATGTATAACGAGTTAGAGCCAAAAAAGAGATCAAAAGTTTACCAGGATATTAGAGATTTGTATTATGAGAGAAAGTCTGCAGAGAAATTTGTGAAGTAGTTATTTATTTCTATTTGCTGTTTTGCCAGAAAGATTTAAATAAAAATAAGTCTTTTTTAGATAAAAGATGATAAATGGGAAGGCCTTAGATAAAAAATTAGATGATGTTCTTGAGAGACTACAATATTTTAGAATGGTGATTAGCAATCTCAAAGACAGAGAGGGAACACTTATTACAGATGTTGGAAGGATTGATGAAAGGCTTTTTAGAGAAATAGCAAATTATGAAATGTCAACAGAGGAATTGAAAAAAGACTTTGTGTTGCTTATGTTAGAGGATGCAAGAAAATTAGCAGATGCGTGTGTTAACAACATAAATCTTTCTCAAAAGACTATAGAAGAATTTGATAAAATTGATGAACTTCTTGATTTTATAAGAAACTTTGAAACCCAAGACATAGAAAAGTCAAGAGAATTACAAGAATTTGCAAAAAAAGCCAAGATCAGATTAAATAATATAAGAAAAGAGCTGAATGAGAAAGTTAGAGAAAAAAAAGAAGAAAAGAAAGAATACGAGAAAGCCCATGCTATGCATAGACGGATAAAGTAATTTACTTTTGGTATATAAAACACTGTTCTTTGTAAAGTAAAGTTTCTAAGTAAACAGGTTTTGGGCTGTGCCAGAGCGGAACTGAAGCCAAAATGAGGCATCTTGATTTTATTATTGAAAAATAATTCGTGAAGATACACCTCATTTTAATTTATGTCATTGCGTGCTTCTGCCCACCCGCCTCCCCTAAATTAGGCACAGCCCCAGTATACTTTACATGTTTACTTTACATTCTTCATATTTTTGAATTTTTCTATAACTTTCCGCAAAGTTAATAAATTATTCATTTTCCTTAATTTTCATGGTCAAGGGAGTTTTTATTGTTCTGGATGGGTTAGATGGCAGCGGCAAGAGTGAGATGGTAAAGCTTCTGCACAATTACCTTTTCTCAAAGAGCAAGAAATACAGGATCTTAACAACAAGAGAACCAACTAATGGCGCTTATGGCAAGGAAATAAGGGATATTCTGGCAAGGGAAACTGATCCCAGCATAAACGGGCAGAAGCTGCTTGAACTGTTTATAAAAGACAGAGAAGAGCATTTGAAAAATATTATTCTTCCATTTTTAAACAAATCAAGTAACCATGAGGTAAATATAGCCATATGCGACAGGTATTATTACTCAACTATTGCTTTCCAGGCAGTACAGGGATTGGACATGAGGATGCTTATAGAGGTTAATAAAGAATTTTTAAGGCCGGATGTTGCTTTTATACTGGATATAAAGCCAGAGGTTGCTTTGGAAAGAATAAAGGGCAGGGAAAAAGAAAAGTTTGAGCAGCTTGAATTTATGAGCAAGTTAAGGGAGAAATTTCTGGAGCTGCCCAAATTTTTAAATGACAACATAAAGGTTATAGATGCTTCAAAAGACAAGGATGTTGTTTTTGATAATATAAAGAAAGAGGCTGATAAGCTATTTTAAACTTTAGAGAAATTAACCTTGCTCTTCCTCGCCCTCTTCTTCCTTTTTCTCTCCAAACTCGTCCAATTTCTTGTTTTTCTGCATTGTTTTATAGCTTACCGTCATTTTACACCTCTCTGATTTATTATTTAATACCAGTGCTTCCAAAACCATCTTCATTCCTTGTTGTTTTTCCCAGTTCTTTTACTTCCTTAAATACGGCTTCTTCAACCTTGGCAAATATAAGCTGCCCAATTTTTTTTCTTTTCTCAACCTTATAATGCCTGTCGCTTAGATTGATTAGAGGGACTTTTATTTCACCCCTATAGCTGCTGTCTATTGTGCCTACGGCATTTGCATAGCTTATGCCGTTATTCAGGGCTAAACCGCTTTTTGGCCTTACTTGTCCCTCATACCCATAAGGAATTTCCAGCTTTAAGCCAGTAGGGATTAATCTGCGTTCCATTGGCCTTAGAGTGCATTCTTCTGCAGCATAAAGGTCAACTCCTGAATCACCATTATGAGCATAGCTTGGCGTAGGGATAGCAGAAATCTTTTGCATCTTTATTGTAAGGGGCATTTTTAGAAATAAATTTTCATTGGCAAGCTTATATTTAAAGAATGTGGAAATGGAAAGTATATAACGGAGAAACTAAATATCTATAATAACGAAAATTTTGTGTGTTTGCTGTATTTTGCAAGATTATTTTTTGATAAAACTCATTAAGGACTCTACACTATGATGCATTATTTTTCCGTTTTCCGGGTTTACTTTCATATTTAGTGTTTTAAATGTGCGTGTTATACATGTTATGTTCCAGATGGTTCCGTATTCTTTGAGGTTTTGCAGTATTGCTATTGTTCTGCTTACCAACTCCTTAGGATATTCTTTCTTTTTGAACTCTTCTGCTTTTTTAAATATTTGGTTAAATGGGATTTTTAGCTTTTCAATGTTTATTTGCTTTACCGCCATATCCGGTTTTTTAAATACCTCTTCTTCTTCTTTCATTTCAAGCAGGCCATCGTCAACAATAAAGGTTATTATTTTGTCTGTTGCTTTATGATAAAAACCGAGCTGCCACGGGACTTTTTTATGCTCATCAAGCATTTTGAATGCATAAGAAAGAAATGTGTCTTTATTTTTGCTGCTCCATTCTTTAAACTCTTTGCTTTCGTTTAATTTTTTTAATGCCTGATTTAATTCCATATCATGCTCGTTGTAGTGAAAATTTAAATATGTTTGGATATTACCTTGGCTAAATGGCAGTTGGATTAAATGTTGCGCAGAAAGATCTTAAAAATAAAAAAAGGTACAACGAAGGCTATCGTTTAGTTGGTGATCATTCTACAGTTAAAATATGCACTTATTGCAGAAAAGCCATAAAAGGCCAAGATGTTTGCTACAAAAATACATTTTATGGCATAAAAAGCTGGAGATGCGTGCAAATGTCGCCTACTTTCTTTTGTGACCATAGATGTGTTTTTTGCTGGCGTGATATTGACTATGTTTGGCCTAAGTGGCAAGGCCCTGTTGATGATCCCAGGTTTATTGTGGATGAATGTATTAAGGCTCATGTTGAGCTTTTGCAAGGCTTTAAAGGCAATTCAAAAGTAGCAGCTAATAAGCTTAAGGAAATGGAAAAACCATTGCATTTTGCTATTAGTTTAACTGGGGAACCAACAATGTATCCAAGGCTGTCTGAAATGATAGATTATTTGAAGAAAAAAGGTATTACATCTTTTCTTGTTACTAATGGAACAATTCCAGAGATGGTTGAGAAGCTTATTGCCCGCCAGCCGACACAACTTTACATTAGTGTTTATGGCCCTAATAAGGAGGTTTATCAAAAAACAGCTAATCCAATAGCAAATGATTCTTGGGAGAAGCTGCAAAGAAGCTTATCGATGATGCATAAGTTCAAGAGAAATGTAATAAGGCTTACTTTAGTTAAAGGTTTTAATTTTGTTGATCCAGAAGGATATGCCAAATTAATCGAGAAATACAAGCCAATGTTTGTAGAAGCAAAGGGCTACAGTTTTGTTGGCCATAGCCAGGAAAGACTGGAAGTCAGGAATATGCCTTACCATCATGAAATTATGGAATTTGCAAAAAAAATAGAACAAAACTCAAGTTACAAAGTGATTGAGCAAAAAAAAGAAAGCAAAGTTGCTTTACTAGTTAAGGATGACTTTGAAGGCAGGAAGATGGATTTTGAAGGATTGTAGAAAGATTTAAATATAAAAACTACTTGTTCTAACATTATGCTTAAAAATTTAAAAATATTTTTTTGTAACATTATTTCTTTAGTTATTATTATTTCTATTATTATTACTCAATAAAAAGGTCTGATTATCTCTTGGCCTTTAACAGTACTAAACTTTATAATCTATAAAATGGAAATTTATGACACAACATTAAGAGATGGGACACAAAGTCCTGACTTGAATTTAAGCGTAAAGGATAAGATAGATTTTGCTCTAGCTTTGGATAAATTCGGTGTGGATTACATTGAGCTTGGATGGCCTGGAAGTAATCCAAAAGACATGGAGGCTTTTGATGAAATTGCTAAACATAAACTTACTCATGCCAGGATTTGCGCTTTCGGAGCTACAAGAAGAAAGAATGTTAAGGCAGAAGAGGATTCTAACTTAAAAGCTGTTCTAGATGCGAAGGCGCCTGTTGCTGCAATATTTGGAAAGACATGGCTTTTGCATGTTGAGAGGCAGCTGGGGCTAAAAGCAGAGGAAAACCTAGATGTCATTTATGAAAGTGTTAAATTTCTGAAAGAGCATGATTTGGAAGTTATTTATGATGCAGAGCATTTCTTTGACGGCTTTAAGGATAATGAAGAATATGCATTAAGCTGCTTAAAAAAGGCTTGTGAAGCTGGAGCAGATTGCCTGGTTTTATGCGATACTAATGGAGGTAGTTTTCCATGGGAAATCAAAATAATCATGGGGGAGGTTAAAGAATATTTAAGGGAGAATAAAATAAATATTGAGCTAGGAATACATTGCCACAATGACAGGGAATTTGGCGTAGCTAATTCTTTAGTTGCTGCAGGAGATGTGCAGCAAATACAGGGGACTGTAAACGGCTTTGGAGAAAGAACTGGAAATGCAAATTTATGCAGCATAATGCCGGCTTTGGCTGAGATAAATATTGATTTTTATGCCGCTAAAAACTTAAAGAACTTAACTTCGTTGAGCAGGCTCCTTTACACATTAGGAAATATGATGCCTTTAAAACACCAGCCTTATGTCGGCAAAAATGCTTTTTCCCATAAAGGAGGCATTCATGTTGATGCTGTAAGTAAAGGGGCTTCTTATGAGTTTATCAATCCAGAAGAGGTAGGAAACATAAGGAATATAGTATTGTCGGATTTATCCGGCAAAGCAAATGTGGTTGAGATCGCAAGGAAATTTGGCTATACTGTTGACAAGAGAGACGCAAGAGTGGAAAAAATGCTGGGCAAGATAAAGGAAATGGAAAAGTTAGGCTATGATATAAGCGGCTTAGAGGCAGAGCATTATTTGCTTGCACAGCAGTTTTTTAATGGAACAAAGGATTTTATTGATATAGATTTCTTTGAGGTTAGATCTTTTGGGAGGAAAAGTACAAAAAGCGATTGTTTCATTAAAGCAGAGATTGAAGGTGATGTAGTAGAGCACGAGACTTCTGTGAGTGGAGGTCCAGTTGATGCATTATACCATGCATTACAGGATATGCTTAAGAAAAAATATAGCTATATTGACAAAGTAAAACTTGTTAATTACAAGGTAAGAATAGCTGATCAAAAGGGTGTTAGTTCAAGTGTCAGGGTTTATGTTGAATTCAGTATTAATGGGAAAAGAGAGTGGTCTACAGTTGGCGTGAATAATAATATATTAATTGCTAGTTTAGAAGCTGTTAAAAAGGGTTTTGAATATTATTTCCTAAGAATTGAGAATAAGGTTAAGAGGGATGTTATCTAAAGTATGCGGCTGTTGCGCGGGAGTGATAGCGCCAAAATTTCTGAAAAAAATTTGAGTTCGCGAATCCCCTCTGAAAATTTAGTTCTGTTTTATACCTTATTTATTAGGAAAAATCCTCCAAGTAAAATACCTGCTGCACCAGCCCATTGCACAAAAGACAAAACTTCTCCCAGCAGGATATAAGCGAATAACGCTGAAAACAATGAGCCTGAGAGAAAAAATGCAGTTGCAATAAATGGGCCAACTAATTTTATTGCCCTGTATTGACAGATGACAGATAAAAAATATAAGATTGCTGCAAGCAGGACATAAAACAAACCATCAAATAACGCGCTTATACTCTGATAACCCAAAAGAAAAGGAATAAACATTACTATTAATAATGCGCTTATACAAACTCTGAAGAAGATGACAATATCTGTT
>DAOVKD010000067.1 GCA_030631975.1 Candidatus Woesearchaeota archaeon | reverse complement strand
CTTACGGGGAATGTCCGCTATCAGCAATAAACATAAAATGCGAACCAGATGGCAACTGCGTAGCATGATTTTGCCGATGGCACAGCGTTTAAAACCTTTAATGTTCTATTAAAACTTTTGAGCTTAATTATTCTAATATCTTTTAGTTATTGCTTAAAGATTTTAAGCGGTTTCAATAGATTAATTTCTATATGGAAAATAAAAATAAAATTTACTGATAAGTAGTAAAAACAAAAAGATTTATAAAGATTGGCTCTTTTCTTTGCTTAAAATGGCAGCTCAGGGTTCAAGTCGTGTAACACCCCAATATAATTTACAGGGTTTTGGATACGATGTCACAATAAAAGGAAAGACTATAGAAACATACATTAAACCAACACCCGATATTCCGGTTAAATTAGATGCAGAAGGCCTCCCTGATAAAATAGGTCTTATCGAAGGAGTGCTAATATCGACACACCCCCTGAAGTATAATCCTATTACTCTTAAGAGACCAACAGACCTTAAGACGTCGATAGAATATATACCAACTGATTTAAACGGCAAGAAAATTCGTGGTACTTTTCTTATTTATGGTCATGGAATAACCTATGAATATGGAAAAACTAAAGACCCAAAAGAGGCTTCAAAAAACCATTTAGAAGCAATAGATTTAGCTTTATTAGAGTTACAGCAATGGCGAAAAGATGCAGAAGAGAAAGGACTTAATAAACCTAAACTTTAATTTAATACTTTTCAATATTCTGCCTAAAAATTTAATCTACAGCTCATTTACATTAACCATTGTGTTTCTTGGCTTATAAGCCCATTAAATCGCTTCATTTCTCAAAAAGTAACACTATACACAAAATGTTACATAAAATGTAACAAAATATGCTAAAAACGTAACATTTAAATAATTCGTTACATTTCTTATATAAAATATGAATGACATAACCAAAAAATCCGTAAAGAAGAAAGGCCATACACGTAGTCAATTCAAGCTAACAAAAGAGCAAATTAAACTCCTTATCAAACATGCTGAAAAACTTAGGGATAAAATCATTATCAAAATCCTTGCTTATTGTGGCTTAAGACGTTTCGAATTAGCAAAAATCAGAATAGAAGATCTAAATCTTGAAACAAATAAAATCAGGATTTTTGGCAAAAAAAACATTGAAAGATTAGCCACAATCTTCTCAGACCAACTTGCTGAAGATCTTAAAGTCTATATTAGGTATGTTTTGAATAACCCCAAACAAGGCTATCTCTTTCCTGCTGTTTCCAGCCTTAACAAGAAGGGTCATATCTCTACTACTGAAATCAACAGAATCGTAGCCAAAGCTGGCCATAGGGCCCATCTTAACAACCCTATTCCTGAACTTAAAAACATCAATCCTCATATCCTAAGGCATAGTTGTGCCAGAATACTTAAAGACAGAGGGCTAAGTCTAGAAGTAGTCCAAAAAGTCCTAGGTCATCTTTCTTACAAAACAACAATGGATCTTTATGGCACTAAAAGCATCTCCGAAATGGACCAAGAATTAAAGGAAAAAGTTGGAGATATTTTTGGATAATCCTCAAACTGACATTCATTTGGTACTCATTAAATCTTCCAATTAAATTTAGTCAAATCACCACATATTTAATGTAAAATTAATCCAACTTAATATTTTTGTTTAAGAAATCAAAATATCAAGAGAAGTTTTGTAGCAATATAAAATAAAAAATTTTAGGTGATATTCATGCTCAAAATCAATAATTCACAAAATAAAGAACTCTCAAAATCTGAAAAAATCCTATTCATTAATTCCCCGTTTTTTTGATAATAAATTGTAGGTATCTCTTAAAAGTTTTAATTAATAATAACAATCTACAATAAAATACAAATCTTTAATACAACATAATCTTTATAAAATAATGTACTATTAACATATTATGCATAAAATATAATGAAATAACTCTTTTATAAAAATATATTCCTAATATCCATTTTCTACTATATAATACTTCTTAATATTCTTTCTATATTGAAAATTATTGTTACAAAAATCCAAAAGTGAGTGTTAATACAATAGCATTAAACAAATAAAAATCCAAATGAAAATCATACACTACAAAATCCAAAAGTGAGAGTTATTAGGCACTATAAAAATAGAAATATTTTTTTGAATTGAAAGCTCTAAAAAGATAAAATTTTGGCATTTCAGGATTTATTTTAATAATTCAATCTCTTAAATTGTTTTATTCTTGTTCATGCAGGATAATAAGCAATACAGATATTAAAAATCTTTGGAATTAATACGCAACAAAAATATTAAATACTAGTTGCCAAATAAGTAATATAAGTATAATAAAAGGTGAAATTCAAAAATGTTTAAGTTCCATAAAAAAGCCCAACTCGGCATAATAGAATTCAAGTTTCTTCTTATAGGCCTCATTATCGGGATAATATTAACATTTGCAGTAATCTACATGGCAAACAAAGGGATATTAATTCCGTTTAAGCTTGGTTTTCTTTGCCCTGTTTGTCCTTAAGGATTAGCCTTAAATAAGTTTCTTTGCTTCTTTATCCACAACTACCAATGCCTGCCCAAGAAAAATGCGACAGTTAAAGGCCCCATGGAAATGGAAGCATATGCTGCATTATTTTGTCACCGATCCAGTATCTTATCTTGAAGAATATTTCAAAAGGAATCAGTCTGAGAGTGGGCTTGCCGAAGATAAAAAAAGAACTGGGTGGAAGATAATGCAACAAAGAGAAGATAGAATTGATACTGCTTATTTCTGCACACTGTTGTGGCATAACTTGTTTTGGTATGGAAATTGATTTATTTTGTCCCACATCCGGGATTTCCAAAAGATTTAAATACGATTATTAAAAGGATTGTAATTAAAGAGGTGATTATTTTGGTAACGTCATCAGCATATAAAATTACAGGCTTAGTTGTTTTAATGGTCGGAGCATTGTTCTTTCTTAGGGATTTGGGAGTTAACTACATAGGCAATACAAGCGGCTGGACAATAATCATTGTTTTGGTCGGAGCAGCATTATTAGCTGGAGATTTTCAATTAAATAAGATTAAGGCGCAAAAGAAAAAATAATTATTTTATTTTTTTTGCTTACTATAAAAAGTCTCTACCATCTTTAAGGTGGAGATGTCTTCAGGACTCCTATCTAGTCTTAGTTGTGTCACACGGGGAAATCTTAAAGCATAACCGCTGCTGTAAGTAGGGCTTTTTTGTATTTCCTCATAAGCTACTTCAATAACTACCTTTGGCTTTAATATTACCTCTTTTCCCTCCTCTTTCTTTATCAAAGGCTTTAGCAGGTCTGTCATTTCTGCAAAACTCAAACCTTCTTCTCTTTTTTCCTTAAGGCCTGTGCTTGCTTTTCCAATTTCAAGGAAATTATTTTTATCCATGCATGCGAGGGTATAGCTGCTCAGCCATTTTGAGCGCCTGCCCTCGCCCCACTCTGCTTTTACAACAACAAGATCAAGATTTTCTTTTGTTCCTTTTAATTTACACATAAATCCAACTCTTGCTCCGGGCGTGTAGGGCGCTTCAAGCTTTTTAACCATTAAGCCCTCATTTCCCGAATTAATTGCTTCTTTGTAGAAATCCTGCACTTCTTTTTTGCTTGCAGTTACAATGCTTTCTGCAACCTTGATTTTTTTCGGCACATTTTTAATTATTTTTTTAATTATTTTTTTCCTTTCCTCAAAAGCATCATTGACAACACTTTTTCCCCTGTAATTTATTATATCAAAAATATTCACCTCCACCGGCAATTCTTCTGACATCCTTTTAATATCATATTTTCTCCTTATTCTTTGTGAAATGCTCTGGAAGGGCAGGTATTTTCCGCTTTTTTTGCTGTAACCCACTGCCTCAGAGTCAAGAATAACCCTTTTTTCATCAACATACTTTTTTACATAATCAACAACTTCTGGAAACTGGTTAGTGACATTTTCCAGCTTTCTTGTAAATATCTTTACTTCCATACCATCTTTATGTATCTGCATCCTCATGCCGTCATATTTAAACTCAAATTCCGCTGGCTTTCCACACCTTTCAAAACCCTCGTCAATATCCTCAACTTTTAACGCAAGCATAACCTTTAAAGGCATTCCTATGCTCATCTCCAGTTTTTCAATCCCTTCAAGCCCGTGTTTTTTTGCTGCTTCTGCTACTGGAGCAAAATCATTTGTGATGTTATAAGCCCTTTGCACAGCATCAACATACCTGTTATATTTTTCTCTATCTTCAATATCAATAATATTCCCTTCTTTACTGTACTTTACCTTAAGCTTCTTGCCAAAAAAAGCCCATACAATAGCATCCCTTACGCTTCCTTCCCCAACACCTATGCGCATATCATTGAGAATTGTTCTCACAATATATTTTGCCTCATTGGGTTTTGCCGATGTTAATAACTCTGCCACCAGCTGTATTTTCTTGTCAACAGAACCAATGCCTTCAATTGCGGCAAGATCTCTCAAGTTTTTGAGAACTTTTTTTACAGTAAGTTCATATGACCTTAATGTAGACTGCCTCTTCTTTTTTATTAGGTTATAAGAAACAGTTCCTAAGTCTCCTGTTTTTTTCCATTCTGAATTTATTCTTTTTTTTGTCTCGCCAGATGCTACATTAATGGCCTTAAGCATCATTTTCGATGCCATGCCAATCTCTCTTTCATCCCATCTGGGAAAAATCCTGCCTTCCAGCAACAAAATTGTTGTTCCCAAATCATCAACATCTATCTCCTTAAGAAACTCTGAAATAATATGCATATGCTCAAGCCTCTTTGTTGTAGCTTCCAGCCTCACATATACATCCACAAGCTTAGAGTATTGCATACCTGCTGTATATTTTAATAACTTTAAAAATATATCTGTTTAAAATATACGAAGGAAAAACATAATAAATCTACAATTAGAATGCTGCGTATCTT
>DAOVKD010000167.1 GCA_030631975.1 Candidatus Woesearchaeota archaeon | reverse complement strand
GTTGATGGCTATATGCCAAAATTCTGGGGATTGTTTTTGATGCCTTTGGTTTCTATTGGATTATTTTTATTGTTTCTCTTAATCCCAAAAATAGATCCTTTGAAACAGAATATTGAAAAATTCAGAAAATATTTTGACAATTTTATAGTGCTTATTTTTATATTCTTATTTTATATATACCTGTTAACCATTTTCTGCAATCTTGATTTTAGATTTAACATGACTCTTATGATGATACCTGCTTTAGGAGTCTTGTTTTATTATATAGGCATCCTTACTGAAAATGCTAAAAGAAACTGGTTCATTGGAATCAAGACACCATGGACATTGAGCAATAATATTGTTTGGAATAAGACGCATAAGCTTGGAGGCAAATTGTTTAAAATTGCAGGGATACTTGCTCTCTTTGGAGTGTTATTCCAGAAATATGCATTATTATTTGTTCTTGCGCCCGTAATATTTGTTGCTATATACGCAATTGTTTATTCTTACTTTGAGTATCAAAAACAAGTTAAAAAATAGATTATACAAAAACAAAACATATTTATAATTATGATGCACAGACAAATTAAAATGGCACAATTACAGGCACCTCAGCAACCAGGGCAACATCCGGGACTTTTTCATAAAAATGTTCCTGCACAACCTGATTTAAGCTCCTTTACAGAGGATATAGGCAATTTGAGCAGAAGGCTGAGGCTTCTTGAGGAAAGCTTCACCAATATACGGAGGGTGCTGCAGGTTACAGAACAAAATGTGCTGGGCAAAAACAAGGTATTTTCTACCGAGATACGCACCTTAACATCTGACATAGGTGACATAAAACAGGAGATTGCAGAAATAAAAGAGAAAATAATTGAACTGGTGAAAGAGTTAAAAGAAACAGCAAAAAGGGATGAGGTAAAAGTTTTGGAAAAGTACATAAATTTTTGGAATCCGGTTAAGTTTGTTACGCAGAATGAGGTGGAAGATATAGTCAAAGAGATTCTTAAAAAAAGCAAAGAGAGCGCAAAGAAATAATACACTAAAAAATTCAAAGAATTTTTTTAGCACACTAAAAATAATTTCCAATAATAAAATTTACATTAATAAAATTCCAATAATTAAATAATAATAAAATAAACAATCAATAATAATTTAATAAAATAAATAATAAAAACTTCCAAATGATTACATTAAATAGAAACCTTTTTATATAGATTTTAAATAAAAACAGTTCAATAAAAAAAGAGGTGAATATATGGCCATATTCGGCTTTGGAAAAAAGAAGGAAGAAGAAGCGCCAGCTGCCGCCGCTTCCGGAATACCCATTAATCAGGTTATGGCGTTAAAGCAGAAAGGAGTGAACAACGACCAGATAATACCTGAACTTGAAAGGCAGGGCTATAATTCTTCCCAGATTTTTGATGCTCTAAATCAAGTAAATATAAGCGGAGGCAATGCAGGGCAGGAACCTCCTAATTTGAGTATTCCTCAACCAGATTTTCCTCAGGAGCAGCCATACACCAGCCCTGAACAGCGGTTAGAGCCTACTCCGCCGCCGCAAGAGTTAATAAACAAGGAGCAGATAGAGGAAATAGCTGAAGCTATAATAGATGAAAAATGGAAAGAGTTTGAAGAGGATGTAAAGATAATAGTTGACTGGAAAGAAAAAACAGAAACAAAAATTGGCCAGATTGAGCAGCAGATAAAGGATTTGACAAACAGCTTAAATAACCTGCACAAGAGCATTATCAGCAAGATTTCCGGATATGATAGAAACATAACAGATGTAGGAACAGAGATGAAGGCTATGGAAAAGGTTTTTCAAAAAATACTGCCAAGCCTGACAGAGAATGTCAACAAGCTTGACAGAATGACAAAGAGTTCTAAGTTAGGTAAGAAGTAGCTACATCTGCTTGGAAGCTAACAGGCCTATAGTAAAGACTGCTATAGCAAGAATAAGAATCATACCAAGAAAATTCGGGTGGAATATTACTGTAGATACCTTGCTAAAATCTTCTCCTCTTTCAGGAACTTCGATGTTTTCTCTTACTATTGCTAGGCTTCCTACAATAAGCGCAATTACTAATATAACAATTACAACACCCTTTAAGCCTGGAAGAGAGTCTACATCAACTTTTCCAAACATGCCTGAGGCAACTGATATGATTACGATAAAAACAAGGACTACGGCAAAAACCGGCGCAATTTGCTTTACAATCAATGTAGCCAAAGGTGAAATTATTACAAAAAAAGCAATCATCAACCCTAGCAGTATACTGATTAACTGGTTTTGGCCCAATACATTTGTATAAAGCAGTATAGCATAAACAACAAGCCAGACAAATATAAACACAAAAATAACAGAGAAATTTTCTAAAACAGTAACATCAAGAAACGTCGCCATTTTTTCACTATTTGCCTAATTCTTTTAGGTTCAAACCTATCTTGCTAAGGATTCCTTCTTTTTCTCCTCCCCCCCCTCCTGTAACAAACGCTATGATGATTCCAAATACAAGGATCATAATAACGACAGCTATAATATCAGAACCAAAAGATGAATCTAACCAATCAACAAAACCTCCAGCCCACCATCCGGCAGCGCCTCCAAATATGTATACCAGAGCAACTACTGAGAAGAGTCTAAGCCATCCTGGCGCTGACATTCCAAGCGTGACCCTGTCATGAAAAAATACTCCTATTAAAATTAATAATGCTATAACTGCC
>DAOVKD010000066.1 GCA_030631975.1 Candidatus Woesearchaeota archaeon | reverse complement strand
TATTGCGGCTAACATCCCCCTGTCAAAAATCGGAGCTGATAATGCTATTAATTGCAGTAATTCATATTTTCCGTCGTAGCAATTCTGCCAAAGCTCAGATAAAATTACAGCTTGCGGAGTCAGGTTCTTATCAATCTCCTGCGCAATATTATTCATTATAGCAGTTAATTTATCCTTTAACTCATACTTTGGCATCTTTTTGCTGTCAGAATCTTCCACTAGAACAAGGACATTTATCTTATCCTTATCCACTGGCTTTTGCTCTGCTGACTTTTGCTCTTGCGGCTTTGGCGGCGGCGATAAAGCAATCCCTACAATATACTTGTCAAATTTATTCAGGACTCTTTTCTGGAATTTCTCCAGTTTTGTCTTAATAGTCTTTAGCTTCTCCTGCACACTCTTGGGCAGTTTGTCAGGCGCTTTTTGCTGTAGAGCAGCAGAGCTTTCTTTCATTCCAGCAGAATCTTCCTTCTCATATTTCTTTGTTTTTTTTGCCATTATGCAAACTTTGTAGTTCTTTAATAATTATATAAGGTATGAATACCTTACACGCTTGAAAAATGTATTTTTTTATTGTATATAAAGGTTTTGATGTCCTAACGGGTGTGTTCAATTTCAGAATTACTTTATACTTTTAAATAGCCTTCTAAATTTCCCTAATAATCTATAATTGGAGGTGAAAAATATGAGTAAATTAAATGAGAAAAAAGAATATGTGTAGTAAGTGAGTATAAGGCAGGAAGAAGTGCTACTTATTTAGCGAAAGTACAAAAGATAAGTAAACGGATGGTTTACAAATTAGTAGATGGCTACAATAAAGAAGGAACAGAATTCTTATCAGACAAAGAATTGGCTGGAAAGCTGATAATCTACTTAACCAAAAATACAAAGCAATAGAACACATACTAATCCTAAAATCAAACCAGTAAGACCTACCTTTAAATTTTGTTTTATTTGTGCTGCAGGAATTAACTCTTCAATAGAAATATAGGTCATAAAACCTGCTGCAAGCGCTAATGATGACCCCAACAGAGATAAAGACATTCCTTTCAAAATATAGTAACCAAAAATAAAGCCAAACAGTTCAAATAAAATAGTTGCTGTTACTATAGCAAAAGACTTTATCTTCTTTTTAGTTAAGCCATATAATGGAACAATTGTTGCAATATTTTCAGGCACATCTTGAGTTGCTATCCCTAATGCAATCATAATCCCTAAGACAGGATCCAAAGCAAAACCAACCCCTATTGCCAATCCTTCCGGGATATTATGCAAAGCCATACCAATAACAAGCATAACAACACTTCTTTTAACAGACGGTTTTTCTTTTTTCATTAACTCTGGATTTATATGCGGCAAAGATTTGTCAACAATCCACATTATTACTATTCCAAGAAAAAAAGATATTGCCACCAGATAAAAAGGAGTAATTTCCATGGCTTCTGGTATTAATTGAAAAAAAGATATGCCCAACATCATTGAAGCAGCAAATGCTAAAGAACCATACAAAATAGTTTTTTTAGGTTTTTTTACCAACCCAATCAAAGAACCTAAAGTTTGCCCGACAAAAATTAGAGATATTATTAAAAATAAATTTTCCATATTATCTATCCTTTGATATGTTTTAAGCCTTTAATCATTGTTTTTTTTATTTTTATTTATTAAGTTTTTCTTTTTATTTTCTACTTAATACCCCTTACATTAAATTAATTTTTTACCCCATCTTCACAATTATTTGTTCTTTTGTTTTTTTTATGGGGTTTGTGTGACAGGCCAAGTTTCAGGACAAACAATTAACTTCTGATATATGTTTTATCTGATTATAAGTTGATATATTCAATTTGCACTTGAGCTAAGAAAAAGGAAAGGCCTACCAGTCTTTCGGACATATTATCTTGACTTCATCAAGAAATTTATAAAAAAGAAAGAATTTAGACAACTCTCAAATCTTGATAGATTGATACAACTGATCAGTCAATCCAGCTAATCCCCAATTGGTTACACCAACATCAATCGGGAGGTGTTCAATTCTTCCGGTAGGATAAATTGTTGCACCATAGCTTTTTGTTGCTAGTGGAAATTTCTCACTCCTTGTTCGTTCTTCTCTTTCAGGAACTCTACACTTTTTCCAGAAAGCTAATTTTGATATGAGTCTCTTTTGTTCTGGCTCTGGCCCTTTTCCAACTTCATAATTCGGTTGAAATTCTGTATCATTACCATCATATTGTAATCCAATTCCTAGGGTTGGTTGACCCCCTATAACTCCTCCTTTAATTGTTACTTCAACACGTTTATTATACTTACTTTTAGCAATTAAATAATCTTCAAAAATCCCAGAATCTTTATGTCTGATTGCTATCATTGTATCTAGATCAACATGTTGGTGATATGCTTCTAAAAACAGTTTTCCTATCTTATCAATAATTGAAATATTCTGAATTGTTGCTTGTGCTTCTTCAGGAGTTATTACTCTTCCATATTCTTCTTGTTTTTCTAACTTATCTGAATCTGAGCGAACTTGTTGGTGTCTTTTAGCAAACATATTTAATCCCATTTTCATTACCTCGTAAATACTTTATATATAGTTAGAAGTTAGACTTTATAAATCTTTTGGTTTTTTAACTACTCTTGGGTTACTATAAGATGGGGTGGACACTTCCTAAAATATTGCCTGCTTCGCAGAACGTGATGCAGAATCATATTAGCTGTCCGTCGAGACCGATATTTGAACATTTTTTTGATGCTCGTCGAACTTAAACTTTTTAGCTAAAATCAATCTGCATCACGTTCGCAGAATATTATAAAAACGCTCGGGGGCAAGCTCTTCGCCAATTTTTGCTTCGCAAAAATAGTTGTACGCTGACTCGGCCTCCGCTACGCTCTGATGAATATAACAGCCGTGCATATGATATATCCCGAAATATTTTGGGATACGTTTTTTCTCCTAATGCTCTTTCCAATAATTTTATTTTGGTATGTTAGCAAGTGCCAAAAGTTATTGGACAGTGTCAAAGCCCATTAATTTTTATTGTTCATAATTATTCGGTGAGCCATTATTTTATGGTACACTTAATATCGCTATTCATCGAAAAAATTATTATTAATAAAAAATAATCATGCATTTTCCATCGCATTATAAATCCAAGCATCATTAATGGTCTTTTTTAATTGTTTTATTGTTAATTATTTTTATATTATTGTTTTTATTCGAGACTGTCTTAAAATTAATGTTGCGTACTAATTTTTGCAGATTAAATAAAAATAATTCCAGACAAGAACGCTCAACTCCCAATCCCAATGAAACTAACACCGGCTATAATTAAAGCTATCCCCATCCATTTCATTGAATTCATTTTTTCTCCTAAAAACCTGACAGAAAGCAAACTCACCCAAATATAATTCAAAGCCACAAAAGGATAGAGAATTGACAAATCACCTCCTTTTAATGCAGGAATAAAAAGAATAGTTCCAAAACCATACAAAGAAACACCGCCAAATAAATGGTAATTTTTCATTAAAGAGCTTATTTTTGATAACTTCTTTTCAGATGCTTTTTTCAGTAAAATAGGTCCAAAAGCTCCTACTAAAGTAGCAAAAATTACAAGTCCTATTGCCCATAGCTCTGTTGCCATTATATCACACCTGCTCCTTCGATATCTGCTTTTTTGCTGCCGTAACCTATTAGAACTATTCCAGCCATTATTATAAACACTCCTGCCCATTTATACGGATTCATAACCTCTCCTAAAAAATAAATAGATAAAAAGCTCACCCATATGTAGCTTGTCGCTATTATAGGATACAAAACAGAAACTTCCCCGCCCCTAAAACTTAGTATAAGCAGAATACCTCCTACAGCATATAACAGCATACCCATCAACAAATTAACATTTGTTATTATGCTTAAAATATTAAAACTTAATTTCTCTGCCGCAAACTTATAGAATATCTGGGCAGTAGAAGTAAGCGCTGTGCAGAATAAAATAACCCCCATTGCCCAAAGTTTTGTTGCCATTTTTGACAATTAAGTTCTTAATAAAATCTCAATAACCCTTGCAAACACCGGCCTTGAAATGAAAACGCCAATAGACGCCCCTAAAATTGTTATTATTGCAAAGCCTTTAAGCAAACCTGCTCCGGCAAATATTAAAGGCACTAAAGCCACAACAACAGTAAAGTAAGATGCCATTATAATGAAAAAAGCATTTTTTATTCTTTGTTTCCAGTCATATACGGCCCTTTCTCCCCTCAAAGTTTCATCCGCAATAACTATCTGATGATCTACGCCAGTGCCAACTGCAATTATTATCCCTGCAACAGCAGCTAAATCAATATTCCATCCTATTAAAGCTGCAACACCAAGCAAAATTATAACTTCTGATATGGAAATTATGACCATTGGCACCGCAACTTGAAGCTTCCTGTATCTTACAAAAACAACAACCCCTACAGAAGCTAATGCAATAAAGCCAACGATTATGGCATTCCTCAAAAACTCTTCTCCAAGCAGCGGGCTTATGACATCTATTTTTACAATATTTAATTTGACTGGCAGCGACCCGGTTATCAAAACTGTCTGCAGCCTTTTCATATTTTCCAGCGCATTAATGACTGCTTCCTGCTGTGTGGAACCAGCGCCAGATCCTGATATCTGTATGTCTGTTGTTGTGCTTCCCTTTAGATCAGCGCCTATATTGAGCTCATCTACCTTTGTATCATCAAGGTAAAGCTCTATCTTCTCTGATAAATATTTCCCATTGTCCTCTATTACAGCCAAATCTTTAGTTATATCAGCATGCCTCTGCGCTGCTTCTGGTGTTATTGAAATTGAAAATCGGAACCTGCAGAAATGCTGGCCCTGAGATGAAGAGCACCCAGCATTAGGATCTATTCCCGCGCAATCCGCTGATCTGCAGACAAAAACAATATCCTTGCCTCCAATAAAAACAGTTTCATTTGCTATC
>DAOVKD010000128.1 GCA_030631975.1 Candidatus Woesearchaeota archaeon | reverse complement strand
ACTCATTATAAATTGGTTTAGTCTAAACTAATATTTAGTTTTATCGTAAAATTAGAATGTTAAGTACAGTTCCTAAGTATACTCTTAACATAAAGGGCTGTGCCAGAGCTATGCTGCAAGCGGGCATGCAACTACGTCGCATGCAGGGCAAGCCAAAATGCTGCATCTCGATATCATTTTATATATATCATTGGGTTATGATACACAGCATTTTAGTTTCACATTTAACGTGCTTCTTCCCACCCGCCTCCCCTAAAAAAGGCACCGCCCTTATGCATGCTTAATGAGTTTACTTTACATAGAACAAAAACTTAATAAGCAGCAGATACTGCCATACCTCAAAATGAGATGCCCATACTGCAGTCATAATGAAACCCAGGTAATTGACACCCGCGATACTGAGAATTTAGAATCTACCAGGAGAAGGAGGGGATGCCTAAAATGCCATAAACGCTTTACAACTTATGAAAGGGTTGAGGAAGCTGATGTAATTGTTGTAAAAAAGGGCGGTAAAAGAGAAAGATTTGAAAGGCAAAAGCTTATTAATGGAATCTTAAAGGCTTGTGAAAAAAGGCCCATAAGCCTGGAAAAAATTGAAAAACTTGTTGATGAGGTTGAATCCGATTTGAGAAAAAGGGATTCTGTTGAGGTTGACAGCAAAACAATTGGAAGAATAACAATGAGAAAGCTTAAATCACTGGATAAAGTTGCTTATATAAGATTTGCTTCTGTCTATATGGAATTTGAGGATCTGGCGAGGTTTGAGGAAGAGCTGGAAAAGCTGCAGAAAAAATGATAATCGGTTTAACAGGAAAAAATGCATCCGGCAAAGGCGAGGCAGCAGCTTACCTAAAAACAAAAGGATTCCATTATTACTCTCTTTCTGATATATTAAGAGAAGAAGCAGCAAAGCGGGGTTTAGAACCTTCTAGAAATAATTTAACTAATCTAGGCAATGAGTTAAGAAAAAAGCATGGAGCAAATTATTTAGCAGCTCAAATTAACAATAAAATAAAACAACAATTAAAAAATAATATTAATAATAAAAACAATAATTTTGTAATTGACAGCGTAAGAAGCCCTTACGAAGCTCAAGAACTGACGAAAAATAAAGATTTTACTTTAGTTGGCATTGATGCTCCGACTGAATTAAGATTCAGAAGATTGCTTGAAAGAAACAGAATTGGAGATGCAAAAACATTGGAATCTTTCAAACAGCAAGAGGAAAGAGAAAATTTAAATAATGCCTCAAATCAACAGCTTGATGAAACATTCAAATTATCTAAAAAAATAATATTAAATAATGGGTCATTAGAAGAACTGCATAAACAAATTGATAATTTATTATTACAATTAAAAAATAAAACTCAATAAAAAATAGTCAATAATAAAAGCAATAAGGTTCATAACTACAATAACAATTATTTGATTAATAATTCAGCTCATTAACAATAAAAAATAAAAACAGAATAAACAATAATTCCAATAATAAAATTTCCATTAAATAAAAATAATAGAATGATTAATAAAATACAATAATAAAAACAAAGCAACGGCGCAAAACCAATGATTATTTATTAATAAAATTTTCAATGGCTTATGAAATAAACCCAGAAAAAATGAAATTTTTTCGCTGAATAGTGTATTAAGTGGGAAATAAAATAATGAGTTAACAAATAATCGTGAACAATAAAAATTAATGGTCTTTGAAAGTGTCCAACAACTTTTGGTACTTACTAAAAACTCAATAAAAATAAATAATAGAAGAATAATAAAAATATCAATATGGAATTAAGCGGATAATAAAATAATGAATTAAAATGCCAAGAATAAGCTGGGAAGAATATTTTATGAATATAGCAAAACAAGTAGCTTCAAGAAGCACTTGCGACAGAAAGCATGTAGGCGCGGTTATTGTAAGAGACAAAACAATCTTGTCAACAGGCTATAATGGAAGTATAAGGGGAATGCCCCATTGCGATGAAGTAGGACATTTAATGGAAAATGGGCATTGTGTCGCTACAATACATGCAGAGGCAAATGCAGTTTTGCAGGCTGCTAAAAATGGAGTTATGATTAACAATGGGGAAATATACATAACTGCAAGCCCATGCTGGACATGCTTTAAAATGCTTGCAAATGCAGGAATAAAAAAAATCTATTATGGAGAATTCTATAGGGACAAAAGAAGTTTTGATGTTGCAAAAAAACTAGGCATAAAGCTAATACATATAAAGGTTGATCAAAGTAAATTATAATGGAAAAATTTGGCTATTGGAGGTGGTATTAATGGAAGATATGAAAAAAGTATTTGATGAAGTAAACTTGAATCTTGGTAAATTTACCAAGGAATTTCCAAAAGAGATGGAAGCATTTGGAAAACTAATGCATGCAATTGAGGCTCCAGGCGCATTAGATATAAAACATAAGGAGCTCATTGCAATAGCACTGGCTATTGTAACGCATTGCAAATGGTGCATTGCATACCATGTAAAAGGCGCTTTGAAAAACGGAGCAACAAGGAAGGAAATTACAGAGGCAGGCTGGATAGCTGTTTTGATGGGCGGAGGTCCTTCTTTGATGTATATGCAATTAGTGGAGAAAGCCCTGGAGGATTATAAAAAGTAAAAATAGACAAAGCTAGATGAAAACCAAACTTTTATTTTTGTTTTTATTTGCAGTTTTATTAGCTAATTTAGCATATGCCGAATGCGAGATTTACTTCTTTTATTCAGAAACATGCCCTTATTGCTCAAAAGAAGAAATATTTCTGGACGAGATAGAAACTAAATATCCTGATCTTAATATCATAAGAGTTGACGTAAGCCAGAATTGCTTGTTTTTGGGTAGGGTTGGTTATTAAATAAAACACTTTAAATAATTTACTTAAAAGTATGGCTGCGTTCAAAATATTTTAATCGGCTGTGCCAAAGCAAACTTTAGACAAAATGCTGCATCTTAATTTAATTATGTTAAAACACTTTGTAAAGATACACAGCATTTTCATTAATTTCATTGCATGCTTTTGCCCGCCCGCTTCCCCTAAAAAAGGCACAGCCTAACTTTTTGAACACATCCTTAAAAGTATTGGAATAAACCAAAGGCATCATACAAATCCATCAACCAAATTCACAATACATTTAAAAACAATCAATATTGAATCAAAGTTATGTCACGGATTTTAGAAATTAAAGACAAATCTGGAAGAAACATATACTTGTCAAAAGAAAGATGGATGCATATAAATAAAGAGCATCCAGAAGTATCTGGCTGTATTGAGGAAATAAAGGAAACACTCAAAAGCCCCACTAAAATAAAAACATATGAATATGATGAGGACGTAAGATATTATTACAATTATTATAAAAACAGAGAATCTCCAGCAAAATACTTGT
>DAOVKD010000072.1 GCA_030631975.1 Candidatus Woesearchaeota archaeon | reverse complement strand
TATTTCTTAACAACCAAATCAGGAGTCAAAGCATTAATTGCCCATCCTACTTTTTCAGGAACAGCAACAGTAACCCAATCAGCGCCGCTTCTTAGAGCTGCCAGCCCAGCAAGAGCAACTGCTCCAGCATAATCCCTGCTTCCTCCAATGACAAGAACCCTGCCATTATCACCTTTTTTGCTGCCTTTTTTCCTTTTTGGCAGGACAATATTTTTTCTTGATACAAATTTCATTTTCTATTATTAACGATTATTATTTTTTAGTTATAAATTTTTATTGTTTTTATTAAATTGTATTTATTTTTATTAGTTTTTTGAATTATTGATTATTGTTTTAATCCCAATATCAGCAACAACAGTTTTTTCCTTGTAAGCCTCAAGCCCCTTTTTTATATCGTGCATCGTTATTATTAAATCCGGCTTAAAAAACACATTTGCCTTTTCTCCGGTATCAGGGTTTAGGCCAGAGGGAATATCAACAGACACCTTGCAGGCTTTTGCTTCTCCAAAATTTTTTATTAATGCTGCCAAGGGACCTTTTATTTCTCCGCTGATTCCAGTGCCAAAAATAGCGTCTATTATTATATCATAATCAGAAAAATCAACTGATTCCAGCGCCAGCATCTGCAGCTTTTCATTGTTTTCTATTTTCTTGAAATTAGCTAATGCTTCTTCCTTTAATTTTGACTCATCTCCAACAAACAAAACATCAACTTCTGAATCATCGCATAAATGCCTTGCAGCAACAAAACCATCACCGCCATTATTTCCATGGTAAGCAACAATAAGAATTCTTTTATCTTTTAAGTCAAATTTTTCTTTTAAAATTTTGCATATTGCTTTGCCTGCATTTTCCATTAAGACAATTTTTGGAATACCGCATTTATCTTCCAACTGCCTCATTTCATTGGTTGTTATCATTCTTTACTTAGTAAATATTAGCAGTCATTTATAAATTTTAATGTTTATTCGGCTTCATCCAAAAAATCATTAATCTTTTTCTTTGCGCCGATGTTCTCATCAAAACTTTTTATCAGCTCTTCCTTGCTGCCTATATAACCTGATTGCTCAAGAAAATCAGTAAAATCTATCTTTTCAGAATTTTCAAATCTTTTGAGAAAGAAGCCATATGGATAATTCATTGCAGGCCTTATAAGCTTTCTTTTCATTAAGTCTATTATTGTCCTGTTTACCCATTCTGTTATACAATCAAACTGCACTGCATTTTCAAAAGAGCCGTCAGGGAATGCTTTTGAGAAAAATTTAACCATATCATCGTAATTTTCAGGTATTGAAGGCATTAGTTTTTTCATAGCATCGCATGTCCCAAACATATTTTCCTTTTTTGGTTTGTCTCCAATACTAAGAAACGGGCCTCGGTTAAAGGGAAATAAACGGCATATGCAGGCCCTTTTTGTGTAATATATTAAACATTTTTTGTCTCTTAAGAAAGGGCATGAGTCAGAATCCATAAAATAAGTCACTATTATTGCTTTGTTTGTGTTTAAATCTAAAATTGCCCTTGAGGTTTTGATTTTTGCATCTATATTTACTTCCTGCTGATATTTTTTAAATCGCTTAGCTTCCCAGTCCCATAATGGAAATGACATTTTTTCTGTTGGAACCATCTGCACTAAAGGAAGCTTTCCATAAGCCATCTCTTTCATGAACTCTTTGTCTTCTTCAGGCATCATTCCCCTTATATGGCTGCAGCAGGTTCCGCATTGCCGGCATTTGAAGGTTTTTTCAGGCTGGGTTAAATTTAGTTTCATTAAAATAAATCTTGGCTTATTAGTATTTTAAGGTTTTGATTTTCATCATGAATCGTCTAAAAATCGATAAGTTTTTAAGATGGGTATACATAGGTATACCAGATGAAGCAGATAACTACAATAAAGCTGTCAAAGAGAACTGTAAAACTGCTAAACAGGCTGAAGATACATCCTAGGCAAGCATACGAAGAAGTAGTTCTAGAATTGTTGAAAAGAGCAAGATTAGATAAAAGAATCAATAAAAAAGGTTATTATGACATAAGTAAATTTATATTTCTATTTATTACTGGAATGATTATGATTTCTGGTTTATTTTTTATTAAAGGTGGAATTACAGGCTTGGCAGTTTTTGAAGAAAAGAACTATACTCAACAATTAAATTTAGAGGTAAGCAGTGACTCTGGATATGTATGGGTTTTAAATAATCCGGGGGATTTAAGAAGTATAAAATTAAGCGGATATTTTGAACAAGGTGCATCTGCAAAGGCATATATAGAACATAACAATGAGAAATATCTGATCTTTGACAGCAGCAAACTTGAAGGATCGCCAAAAATAACCGGGCTGGTTGTTAAAGATAATAAAAAAATTAATGATTCCAAAGAAAAGAAAGATAAGAAAAATAAAACAGTGAATAAAACGCTAATAATAAACGAAACATTATTTAATGAAACAGAAATAAACGAAACTCCAATATTAAATAAAATAATAGATATAAGCTTAGAGTATAAATCAGGCAGTGTTTATGATGCTGATGATGATGGAATTGAAACTTTAACAGGAGTTGTTGATTTAACAGTTGAGGATACACAGTTCAATTGGGATGTTGATGAAGAAGACCTATGCACAAGGTGGAATACTTATTCTATTGAGAATGAAGAAAGTGCGTCAGTTTGCTACGGGAGTCAAAAATGCTGCAACTTTATTGATTTATTAGCTACAAGACCTAATTGGAATGAACCATTTTACTCTGCTTATGGACAATTTGGAGCTACTTCAAATAATGTAATTTCAGCACAGGTGCTGTATGTTGACTATAATTTAAGCCTTATAGATCCTTACTTTGAGATTTATTATTCTGAATGGGATGATTTAAATGCCAATTATTATGAGCCGACAATCAGTTTTGAAGACATTTGCATTGATACCTGCATTTTGAAAAATTTTGATGGAAATAAATACAGATTAATTTTTGAAGTTTCTAATGGTATTTTGAAAATTGATTCAATAGCATACACAACAATAGAGGAAAAAAATAAAACCCAAATCAGTTTGGAAAATGAAAGCAATATATCAATTTTGAAAGTAATTCCAAAAATAATTCCAAAGAAAAAAGATTTTAAGTTTGATGAAGATATTGAGCTAGACTTTGAATATTTAACAGAAGAAGAATTAATTAAACAAGACAAATCATTAGTAAAATCAACAGAAGAAAAACAGAATAAAAAATGGGTAACTGATAGTGAAATTATAGAAACATTTGTTTATGATTCTAATAATAATTTAGTTGATATTGATGTCGAGATTGAAGAACTGAGAGAAGGCAAATTCAAGATTTCAGTTCCAAAACAAAGAACATTTAGAGCAGGAAAATACACAATAAAATTAGAGTTAATCAAAGATGGTGTAACCTATACACAGGAGCAAGACTTTACCTGGGGAGTACTGGCTATAAATGTAAATAAATCAACTTACTTGCCAAATGAAGATTCTTTCATAGGTATAGCTATTCTGGATGATGAAGGGCATATGGTTTGTAATGCAGATGTTACTTTAGAAATTACTGACACATTAAATAATAAAGAAATATTATCAACAGAAAATGGTTTAATTTCTATTAGTCCTGAATGTGAAGTTTATGGAGTAACTAACTTACCTGATTATTATACTTCTTATTCAGTCTCTGGTGTAGGAACTTATGTAATGGATTTAACTGCAGAAACATTTAATGGTGTTAGAAGCATACAAGATAGTTTCTTAGTACAAAGTTCTGTTGACTTTGATGTTGCTAGGAAAGGTCCAACAAGAATTTTCCCAGCGACAAATTACACAATGAACTTTACAATCAATGCAAACAAGAATTATAATGGAATAATTAATGAGTATGTTCCAGCGAGCTTTGAAATAACACCACAATCTGGCTTAACAGTAACAACTATTGGAGATACTAAACTATTGAGCTGGAACGTTAATTTAAAGAAAGATGATGCAATTAATCTATATTATGAATTTGATGCTCCTGATATTTCGCCTTATTTATTCTTATTAGGAAAATTACAAATTGGTAATTGGCAAGAAGCTAGGAATTGGCAGATTGCAAGTGATGCAGCACCTTACAAGCTTGATGATAGCGCTGTCATTCCCAGTGGTAATGAAAATGTTGAGCAGGGTAATACATTAGTCCTTACATGGACTTATTTTGCAGATGGAAATACTGCTGATGGTAGTGCAACAGTGTGTTTACAGGATTCTGCCTCCTCAACAGAATGTACTGGAGATGAATTAATTACAGACTCCTGCGGTACTGGGGATGAGTTTTATATAAGCGACATTACTTTCGCAGGTGATTGTTCGGCAGGTGTAATCTGCGCGAAAAATGGCAATTATCTAGTAGACCTCTCAGACCATGACCAAAATGAAGATGAGGTACAGGTTCTCTGGGAATTAACTGCTTGTAATGTAGAATCTAGTGTTGTCTTAGAGTCAGAAGCATCAGTAGGAAATAATGCATTGCCGACAACAACATCAGGAACATTAACAGTTACAGTACCAGCAGACGAAACACCGCCAGTAATTAACTGCACTTTCAATATTTCAATAGATAATGTAAAGATAAATGATGCCATTAACTTTTCTTGCAATGTAACAGATGAAGCTGCTTTAAGCATAGGAAACATGACTAATAACATGAGTGGTGTAATAACTTATTCCAACTATACTTTTGGTGGTGGCAAAGAATACAAAATGGAAAATACAACAATCATAACAGTAAGCAGGGGAGAGGTAATTAATTTCACTGGTTATGCGCATGACGGGGCTAATACAAAACAAAACTCAACTTTGATTACAATAGC
>DAOVKD010000105.1 GCA_030631975.1 Candidatus Woesearchaeota archaeon | reverse complement strand
TATCTTCAATAAAAAAAGTTAAATCAGGAAAAGTAATAGGTGTGGGAATAGGAAGTCCAGGGCCATTAGATTACAAAAAAGGGATTATTACAGCTCCAGTAAACCTGCCTTTCAAAAATGTAGCATTAAGAAGGATAATTCAAAACAAATTCAAAACTAAAGTTTTTCTTGACAATGATGCAAATTGTTTTACACTAGCTGAAGCTGTTTTTGGTTCTGGTAAGGAATATGAAAATGTTGTGGGCATAACTTTAGGAACCGGGATTGGCGGAGGCATTGTAATAAATAAAAAAATATACCATGGAAGAAGTAATGCTGCTGAACTAGGCCATACAACAATAAAATATGACGGTCCCAAAAGCAGGTGCGGAAATAATGGATGCATTGAAACGCATGCGGCAGCAAGAGGCATTACTGCTGTTTACAATGGAAGTGATCCTTACTCAATATATAAATTAGCGTTGAAAGGCAACAAAAAAGCAATAGAAACATACAAGAAAATGGGGTATTATTTGGGAATTGGTTTAACAAACATAATTTATGCTCTTGATCCTGATATTATTATTATAGGCGGAAAAATCTCAAATTCATGGGAGTTTTTTAGCAAAACTATGAACAAAACAGTTAAAGAGAGATATTTCAGCAAACCATGCCCAATCATTAAATCAAAACTAAAAGAAGCAGGGATTTTAGGCGCAGCTGCTTTAGTGCTGGAGAATAAATGTAAATATTAATCTTTAGCCAGCTTCAACACGACCTTCATCAAATCTTTGCCTAATAAAGCTCCTAAGCTTCCATTCCTGCATTCTTTTTCTCCAAACTTAACAACATTATCTGCTTTAACATTAGCGCCATGAATCAATAATGGAACAGGGTCTCCAGAATGGTCTTTACGGCTGCATGGTGTGGAGTGGTCTGCAGTTATGGCTATCAAGCCTTTAAAGCCTTTTAATTCCCCTAAAGCTTTGTCTATTTTTTCTATAAAACCTTTTTTCCCTTCACAGTCGCCATTTTCTCCATAAATATCAGTAGGCTTGATGTGTACATAGGCAAAATCATAATCTTTCATATGCTTCTTAGCTGATTTTATCTTTGCGTTGACATTTGTATTTGGCAGTCCAGTAGCTCCTTTTACATGTATCAAGTCCATTCCAGCTATTGCTCCTAGTCCCTTGTACAGACCAGCTCCTGCTATACAGCAAGACTTCAATCCATACATTTCCTTGAATGAGCTTAATTTTTTGTAATAACCCGGGCCTCTTGTTAAGAAGTAATTTCCTTTAAGCTTGCCTTGCTTTTCTCTCTCAGCATTTAAAGGATTTTTTTCCAGGATTTCGTGAGACTTTTTCAAGAATTCCTGCAAAACCTCTGCTGTAAACTTGGATTCCTTGCTGTTGTCCAACGGCTTTATTTTATTGACTTTATTATCCGACCAATTTTCAACAACTTTATCTTCGCTTACATAATGCACATCTGAATTTGAAATTTTATCTGACAAACCTTTGCTTTTCATTACAATTATAACTCTGTGCCCTGTTCCTGATTTAACAATAAATTTTACCCCATTTATCTCTATTCCGTCTAACTCTTTGGTAAAACCTGTTGTATCTTCTATTCTTCCAGTCCTTCTATCTTTAACCCTCAGCTCATTATCAACTGTAGCTAAATTAGCTCTGACAGCAACATCACCATGCTCAAGCTTAACACCAAGGCCTGCTGCCTCAATTGGTCCCCTGCCAGGATAATCCTTCTTTAGATCATAGCCAAATAATGTTAAATGGGCTTCATCGCTGTTAGGCCTTATTCCTTTTCCCAGAACATGGATTATTCCGTTAACGCCTTCAGTGGATAGCTTGTCCATGTTAGGGGTGAAAGCAGCTTCTAATGGTGTTTTATCTCCAAACTGTTTTACAGGTAAATCCCCCATTCCGTCGCATATTATCAAAATTATTTTTTTCATCTTAGAATTTAGCTAAAGTTGCTTTTTTCCCCAGCTCCTCCTCAATCCTTAATAATCTATTATATTTTGCAGTTCTCTCACTCCTTGCGGGCGCGCCAAACTTGCTTTGGTTTGCATTTAAGCCAACAACCAAATCTGATATGAAAGAATCTTCTGTTTCTCCGCTTCTGTGGCTTACAACAACACTCCACTTGTTTTTGAAAGCAAGCTCTGCAGCCCAAATAGCTTCACTTACAGTCCCTATTTGATTTACCTTCAGCAATAAACTATTGCATGCCTTTCCCTCAACTGCTTCTTCAATCCTTTTAACATTTGTAACCAATAAATCATCTCCTACAATTTGTATTTTTTTGCCTAACTCTTTATTCAGCTGCTTCCACCCATTCCAGTGGTCTTCTGCCATTCCGTCTTCTATTGAAATTATTTTGCATTTCTTAACCAAATTTTTATAGAAATCTATTAACTCTCCAGGGCTGTATTCTTTATCTTTAATTTTATAATAACCAGAATAAAAAAATTCAGAAGCAGCACAGTCCAATGCCGTAAAAATCCTGTTTTTATAGCCGGCATTATTTATTGCCTTGTTAATTAGTTCTAACCTTTCCTCAACATTGTCTATTTTAGGGACAAAACCGCCTTCATCTCCAAGCAAAATTCCCTGCGAACCAAGCTTTTTCTTCAATAAACTCCCTAATTCATGATAAACCTCAGCGCCAGCTCTTAAAGCCTCTTTAAAACTCTTAAATCCAACAGGAATTATCATGTGCTCCTGTATATCATTCTCTATCCCTGCATGCCTGCCGCCATTCATAATGTTTAATTGAGGAATTGGCAGCAATAATTTTTTTGTTTTTATTTTTGAAATTTCATTAATATATTGAAATAATTCAATGTTTTTATCTAATGCGCCAGCCCTGCACACAGCCATTGAAACTCCCAAAATTGCGTTTCCGCCTAAATTTGATTTATTTTCTGTCCCATCCAGCTTAATCATCAATTCATCTATTTTTTTCTGATCCATGCAATTTAATCCAATAATTTTCTTAGAAATAATTTTATTGACATTACTTACAGCTTTTAGAACTCCCTTTCCATTATATCGTTTCTTATCATCATCTCTCAGTTCCAAAGCCTCATGAGTTCCAGTTGATGCTCCGGAAGGAACAATTGCGCTTGCAGTAATTTTCTCAGTAACAACATCAACCTCAACAGTAGGATTGCCTCTGGAATCAAGAACTTCTCTTGCTGCCACCTTTTTAATTTTTGACAAAATACCACCCAACTAATCAAAAAAATAAGAGGTTTATAAATATTTTGGAATTATTGATTTATGAAAATTTTGAACGATAAATTTTTAAAGTAAAACTCATTCTCCACTCATGAAAAGTAACTTAATCAGTTTAGGGGGGTTATTAAATGTCATTAGAATCTCTTTTGGGTAATACTATGCAGGTTGTGGATGGTAGAGATGGTAAAATTGGTTTGTCACTAGGACGGGTATGTACACTGCCTAATGGATATGGGACTTCATCAATTTCTCCCAAGATAGAGAATCCTAATGAAAAAGGAAGAGAGTTTGGAAGAGAGTTTGGTATTTTAATGTACAAATCACCAACAAAGATTGTTTATTTTCCAGAGTCAGCTCTTGCCCAGTTAAATAAAATCTCATTTGCTATCCTTTATGGTGGATCCTATACTCATGACGCAGAAAAAGATGATCCGGTTAGCGACATTATTTACAAAGACTTCGTAAGATACTTATCAAATGTAGGTATAAGGAAACCAAAATAACTTTTTTTCTTTTTTATTAAATTAGAGAATTTAATTTCTAAATACCTATCCTATATAATCAGCATCCCCGCCAAACTTGCTCTTCAATTTCTTTAAGGTTGTTTGTCTTGCTA
>DAOVKD010000118.1 GCA_030631975.1 Candidatus Woesearchaeota archaeon | reverse complement strand
CAAAATGCTGCATCTTGATTTATTTATTAAATATCATTTCATGCACATACACAACATTTTAATTACAATCATTGCTTTATTTTGCCCACCCGCCTCCCCTAAAAAGGCACAACCCTATTTTTTTTGATGAAGCCTTAACATAGGGCAAAGTTTTATAAATCAGGATATAACCCTCATATAATAAAATTTGTTATAAAATATTGGAGGTTAAAGTAACAACAATTTGTTGTGAAGATTTTAGGATGAAAAGAAGTTCTAGACGATGGAAAAAGAAGAAGCAGATGAGGTGGAAGTGGCAGCGTAAAAGAATGAAAAAAGAGAAGCGAAGAAGAAAACAGCAAAGATAAACATCCATTGTTAGAAAATTTTATATAACTATACTCACAGACAAAAGTATTTATATGATAGTTGTCTGTTCGTAATATCCCAGAGGGATACAAAAAAACGCAAAGCGTT
Source organism: Candidatus Woesearchaeota archaeon (assembly GCA_030631975.1). Lineage (GTDB taxonomy): Archaea > Nanobdellota > Nanobdellia > Woesearchaeales > GW2011-AR4 > JACPJP01. The sequence goes on along the minus strand of DAOVKD010000118.1, from coordinate 3,139 downwards.
TTTTAAGTAAGCAATAATAAGTAGGGGGTATATTTATGTCTAAAAATTGTGCCCTTTACCATAATAAAAACAACGAGACCGGGTGATAATATGACAATTGTCGGATTTAATTTTACAAAACTGGAAGCGGAAAAGAAAGAGCTGGCAAAAGGCAAGATAAACATCAACAACAATGTTAGCATTAAAAATGTAGAAGAAAAAAAGCTTTCTCTTGCAAATGACAAACAAAAGGTTTTAAGCTTCACTTTTGAATTTATAGCGAAATACGATCCTAATGTCGGTTCTATAAAATTTGCTGGTGATGTTTTGTTTATGGAAGAGTCAAAAAAAGCAAAGGAGATTCTGGATGGATGGAAGAAAGACAAGAAATTGCCGAAGGAAATCATGCCGCATATTTTAAACACGGTGCTGAGTAAATGCAATATACAGGCTTTGATTCTAAGCGAACAGGTAAATTTGCCTCCGCCAATACCATTGCCTAAGCTGCAGCCTGCGCAATCAGCACAAAAACAGGGTTAATTCTTTTTTATTTTTAATTTAAAAGTTAGATAATTTTAGTGCGGAGTTAGAAGCTGAAGTTAAAAAAGATATTTACTTTACAACCCAAAAATTTTAGTTAAATTTATAAAACAACAAACATTACAATTCTTCGTAAAAATGCCAGAGAAAGAACTAAAATTAAAGGTTGCTGAAGCCATACAGGATGATGTAAATAAAGGCATAGTAAGGATAGATTCAAGTTTTCTGAATAGTATAGGCATGCGCCCAGGAGACATAATCGAGCTGGAAGGTGAAAGAAAGACTGTTGCAATTGCAGACAGGGCTTATCCTGGAGATATAGGGCTTAATATAGTAAGGATGGACGGCATAATAAGAAAAAATTCAAAAACAGGAATTGGAGAAATAATAAAGGTAAGAAAAGCCGATGTAAAAGAAGGCAAAAAGGTCATTATTGCTCCTGCAAGAAAAGGAATTGTAATAAGAGCCAGCCCGGAAATATTTAAACAAGGTTTACTGGGCAGAGCAGTAACTAAAGGAGACATAGTTTCTTTGGGCGGGACCAGAAGAAGACGCTCAACAATGATAGAAAGTCCGTTCTTTGAGGATGTTTTCAGCATACTTGATGAAACCGCAATGGGCTTTGGCTTTGGAGATATAAAGTTCATAGTTATTGATACAAGCCCTAAGCAGCATGTTATCATTACCGAACAAACAGACGTCGATTTTAATCCAGAGGCAGTAGAAGTTAAGGAAGAACTAGTTCCAGAAGTTACCTACGAAGATATTGGCGGCTTAGATGAAGAAGTTAAAAAAATAAGAGAAATGGTCGAATTACCATTAAAGCATCCAGAGATTTTTGAAAGGCTGGGCATAGAAGCGCCAAAAGGAGTTTTATTGCACGGTTCCCCGGGAACAGGAAAAACATTATTAGCCAAAGCTGTCGCTAATGAAACAAGTTCCCATTTTATTTTAATTAATGGCCCTGAAATTATGTCAAAGTATTACGGCCAATCAGAAGAAAATATTAGAAAAAAATTTGAAGAAGCAGAAAAAAACGCTCCATCAATCATATTCATTGACGAAATAGATGCGATTGCAAGCAAAAGAGAAGAAATAAGAGGAGAGGTTGAAAGACGCGTTGTTGCGCAGTTACTTGCATTAATGGACGGTTTGAAAAGCCGCGGGAAAGTTGTTGTAATCGCCGCCACTAATGTTCCCAATATTCTGGATCCTGCATTGAGAAGGCCTGGAAGATTTGACAGGGAAATTGAAATTGGAGTTCCAAGCAAAGAAGGAAGATTAAATATTTTGAAAATTCATACGAGAAACATGCCTTTGTTCACAAAGGAATTTGCTGTTAAAGAAAGTGAAGGAATAGAATCAGAATACCAGGGGGCAATATTAGGCTTATTAAAGTATAAAGAAACAGTATCTTCAAGAAACTTAGATAAAAGAATTAGTAAATTTTTAAAAGACAATCCAGAGAAAAATGAATTATTTAAGAAAATAAATACAACAAAATTAAAAAAACATATTGATAAAATCTCATATAACAGGGATATTGTCAATCTAAAAGAACTCGCTAACATAACTCATGGTTTTGTAGGAGCTGATTTATCGTCATTGGCAAAAGAGGCAGCAATGATTGTTTTAAGAAAAATTTTCCCAGACTTAAAATTGCAGGAAGAAGAGCCAATACCAAAAGAAATTCTCGAAAAATTAAGGATTACACAAAAGGACTTTAAGGAAGCTTTAAAGGTTGTCAGGCCTTCTGCATTAAGAGAAGTTTTGGTTGAGATTCCTAATATAAAATGGTCTGATGTCGGCGGTTTGGAAAATGTAAAGCAGGAATTAATAGAAGCTGTTGAGTGGCCTTTGAAGTATCCTGATTCATTTAAAAGATTAGGTGTCAGGCCGCCAAGAGGTATCCTGCTTTACGGCGCGCCTGGAACAGGAAAAACTTTACTTGCTAAAGCAGTCGCCAACGAAAGCCAATCAAATTTTATTTTAGTTAAAGGCCCTGAGTTACTGTCAAAATGGGTTGGTGAATCAGAAAAAGCTGTCAGGGAAGTTTTCAAGAAAGCGCGCCAAGTAAGCCCTTGCATAATATTTTTTGATGAAATAGACAGTTTAGCCCCCATAAGAGGCTTAAGCTCTGACAGCCACGCAAGTGAGCGCGTAGTCAATCAGCTGCTTACAGAAATTGACGGTCTGGAAGAGATGCATGACGTTGTGATTATAGCCGCTACAAACAGGCCTGATATTGTAGATACTTCTTTGCTAAGGCCTGGAAGGTTTGACAGGATGATTTTGACTTCTGTCCCTGATGAAAAAACCAGGCTTGAAATATTCAAGGTGCATACAAACAGAATGCCTTTGAAGAATGTAAAATTAGAGGATTTAGCCAAAAAAACAGAAGGATACGCAGGCTCAGACATAGAGGCTGTTTGCAGGGAAGCCGCAATATTTGCTTTAAGGGAAAGTATGGAATCAAAGGAAATTACTTTAAAACATTTTGATAAGGCATTGGAAAAAGTACCAGCCTCGGTTAGTAAAGACGTAGAAAAGTCCTATGAAGCAATAAGAGAAAGCTTAAGTGCAGCCAGAGCAAAAGAAATGCAAAAAGAGAAACCTGCTT